>CBFDVE010000071.1:0-9171 GCA_965613205.1 uncultured Rhodospirillaceae bacterium | reverse complement strand
AAGGGCCAGCAACAGGCTGGGATAGGACAAGATAACATCCATCAGGCGCATGATCACCGTATCGACGCCGCCGCGGAAAAAACCGGCGATCAGGCCCAGCGTTATTCCCGACACCAGGGATATGGAAACCACAATGGTGCCGATGAAAAGGGAATACCGGGTGCCGTATATCAAACGCGATAGCATGTCCCGGCCAACCGCATCGGTGCCGAGAATAAACGACCAACTGCCGCCGTCCTGCCAGGCCGGTACTTGCAGCAGATGATCCCGGTATTGCTCAATCGCCGAATGGGGGGCGACAATATCGGCAAAAATTGCCAGCAGGATGACGAACACGACGACACAAAGGCCCGCCACGGCGCCCTTGTTTTCCCGGAAATAGGACCAGAATTCTTTTAGCCGGATCCAGGATGTTTCCGGTTGGTGGTTATTTTCGATGGTTGGATTTTCGGTCATTCAAATATCTCAGCGGGTGTGACGGATGCGTGGGTTGATCAGGCCGTAGAGCAAATCGACAAACAAATTTACCACCATGACAATGGCGGCGATCATCATCAGGCCGCCTTGAACCGATGTATAATCGCGCCGGGAAATGGAATCGACCATCCACTTGCCGATGCCGGGCCAGGAAAAAATGGTTTCGGTCAAAATAGCCCCGGCCAGCAGCACCCCGACCTGCAAACCGATGGTGGTGACCACCGGAATGAGCGCGTTGCGCAAGGCATGCTGGCCGATTACGCGCCCGGAGGGAAGCCCCTTGGCCTTGGCGGTACGCACATAATCCTCGCCCAAAACCTCAAGCATGGCCGAGCGGGTCTGGCGGGCGATCACCGCCATGGGAATAGTGCCGAGCGCAATGGTCGGCAGGATCAGGTGGCTAAGGGCCGAGCGGAAGGCGCCTTCTTCGCCCGACAGGTAACTGTCGATGACCATGAAACCGGTTATCGGTTCGAAAAAATACAAGATAGATATGCGGCCCGACACCGGGGTCCAGCCCAGTATGGACGAAAACAAAATGATCATTAACAACCCGAGCCAGAAGATCGGCATGGAATAGCCGATCAGGGCCGTCGTCATGACCGTGTGATCAAATACCGATCCGCGTTTGACAGCGGCGATGATGCCGGCAGGCAGGCCAATGGCCACGGCAAAAAAGATGGCGAACAAGGAAAGTTCCAGGGTCGCCGGGAACAACACCAGGAATTCGTCAATCACCGGTTTTCGGGTGACAATCGACTGGCCCAGATCGCCTTGCAGCAGATTGATCAGAAAATCGAAATATTGCTGCCAGATCGGTTGGTCGAAACCGTACTGGGCCATCAGCTCAGCATGACGTTCTGCACTGACCCCCCGTTCACCGGCCAGCACTTCGATGGGATCGCCGGGAATCATCCGGATAAAACCAAAGGCGACGACGGAGGCTCCGAGGAAAGTCGGGATCAGTACACCGAGACGGGCGAGGATAAAACGAAGCATATGAGAGGGCTAACAAGAAAAAGGGGAGAGGCTTCAACAGGTTGAAGACCTCTCCCGTTCGTTTTCGGTTCAGGCTAGAAAGAAGCCTATTTCAGATCGACGCCATAGAAATCATGGCCACCGAACGGGTTGATCTTGTAGCCAACCACTTTGTTGCTCATGGGCATGAAGACCACCGAGTGAGCAATCGTCGCCCACGGCGCTTCGGCCTTGAACACGGACTGGGCCTTTTCATACAGCTTGGTCCGTTCGGCCTGGTCGCTGGTCACTTTCGCCGCCTGAATGAGATCTTCAAACTCCTTGTTGCACCATTGCGCCCGGTTCGACCCACCGACCGCATCGCAGCCCAGCAAGACGGCCAGGAAGTTATCGGGATCGCCATTGTCACCGGTCCAGCCCAGCAGCACGGTATCGTGTTCACCGGCCTTGGACCGCTTCAGGTATTCACCCCATTCGAAGCTGACGATTTCAGCCGTCACGCCGACTTTCGCCCAATCGGCCTGGATCAGTTCGGCCATGCGGCGGGCGTTCGGGTTATAGGGGCGCTGCACAGGCATCGCCCAGATGTTGGTCTTCAGGTTCTTAACGCCTGCTTCATCGAGCATCTTTTTGGCCATGACCGGATCATAGGGATCGTCGGGCGTGGCGTTGTTATAGGACCAGATGGTCGGCGGGATCGGGTTTTTGGCCGCTTTGCCAGCGCCCTGGAAAACCGCGTCGATAATGGCCGCCTTGTTGATCGCCATGTTCAGGGCGAGGCGAACCTTTCTGTCTGTGAACGGGGCTTTTTTGGTGTTATAGGCCAGGTAACCGACGTTCAGACCTTCCTGTTGCAACAGGGTGATGTTGGGATCCTTGCCCATGGCCGCCAGGTCCGCCGGATTGGGATACGGCATGACATCACATTCACCGGCCTTCAATTTCTGGTAGCGCACCGCGGCGTCCGTGGTGATGGCATAAACCAGATTGTCGATTTTCGCCCGGCCAGCCCAGTAATCGGGATTGGCCTTGTAGCGAATGACCGCGTCTTTCTGATAGGCGACGAACTGGAAGGGACCGGTGCCGACCGGGTTTTGGTCAACTTTTTCAGGGGTCCCGGCCTTCATCATCTTGTCGGCATATTCGGCCGAAAAGATCGAGGCGAAATCCATCCCCATGTTGGCGATGAACGGCGCTTCCGGACGGTTGAGATCGAACCGCACCGTATAATCGTCAACTTTAACGATTGCCTTGATCAGGCTCGGCATACTCATGGCGTTGAAATATTCATAAGCGCCATTGGAAACCTTGTAATAGGGGTGGTTTTTGTCCCACTGGCGGGCGAAGCTGAAAACCACATCATCGGCATTGAAGTCACGGCTGGGCGTGAAATCCTTGGTCGTGTGGAACTTGACGCCCTTGCGCAATTTGAAGGTATAAGACTTGCCGCCATTGGAAACGGACCAGCTAACGGCCAAACCCGGTTCAATCTCGGTCGTGCCGCGCTTGAATTGCGCCAGCATGTCGTACAACGGACGCGAAGACGCATCAAACGTGGTGCCTGACGTATAAAACGCCGGATTAAACCCTTCCGGGCTGCCTTCCGAACAGTAGACCAGTGTTTTCGCGGCCTCGGCGGGTGAAAATGCCGCTAGCGCGAGGGACAGGCCCGTGGCCGCCCCAATAACAAGCTTTTTCAAGATGGTATCCTCCCTTTATTTCCGGCCGATTAATTGATTTGAATCGAGAAAACTGAAGGCCGGAGTCCCGTATTCCCAGATATTTTTTTAAGGATATTTCTTTCCTTGGTAAGCGACAATGCGCCCCCTGTTTCACGGTTGTCAATGGACAAGCGGAAATTGTTGCAGATCACGAAATATTTTCTATAGCGACTGACAATTATCCCTCCCGACTTTTCTTATGCGTCTGTCAAAAGGCCCAACTCTGCCGGATTGCTTGGCCATTTTCGGGTCTGGATTTGGTCTATTTTCTTGCCGATGTCCCGTTGTGCGATCTTCAGATCATAGCTTTGTTGAAGATTGAGCCAAAACGTCGGTGATATGCCGAACCACTTGCCAAGCAACAGGGCCGTTTCAGCGGTAATGGCACGCTTTCCCGCGACAATTTTGCTGATCCGGTTGGCCGGTACGTCGATTTGCCGCGCCAGTTCGGCGCAGGAAATGTCGAGTTCTTCCAGCTCGTCTTTCAAAATTTCACCGGCATGGATAGGTGTTCTGCTCATGGTCTTGCGTCCTTTCAATGGTCGTCTGTTATTTCCACGTTTTCGGGGCCATCACTCTGCCATTCGAAACAAACGCGCCATTTTTTATTAATCCGAATGCTGAATTGCCCGTTTCGATTGCCGCTCCAGAGTTTCAAGGTTTCCTGGATGATTCAAGATAAAAAAAAGGGCCCCGTCTGACGACGGAGCCCTTGATATTGCGCGGAGAGAAATTTACGACGAATAATACATTTCGAATTCGACCGGATGGGGTGTGTGTTCCAGGTTGTAGACTTCTTCCCATTTCAGTTCGATATAGGAATCAATCATATCATCGGTGAAGACATCGCCTTTTTTCAGGTAGTCCCGGTCGGCGACCAGGGCCTCCAGGGCTTCCCGCAACGAACCGCAGACGGTCGGCACATCGGCCAGTTCTTCCGGCGGCAGGTCGTACAGGTTCTTGTCCATGGCGTCGCCCGGATTGATCTTGTTCTCGATGCCGTCGAGCCCGGCCATCATCATCGCGGCAAACGCCAGGTAAGGGTTGGCGGTGGCGTCGGGGAAGCGGATTTCGACCCGCTTGCCCTTGGGGCTGGTGGCGAACGGAATGCGGCAACTGGCCGACCGGTTGCGGGCCGAATAGGCCAGCAGCACGGGCGCTTCAAAACCCGGAATCAACCGCTTGTAGCTGTTGGTCGATGGATTTGTGAAGGCGTTCAGGGACTTGGCGTGCTTGATGATGCCGCCAATATAGAACAGCGCGGTTTCCGACAGGTCGGCATAACCGGACCCGGCGAACATCGGCTTGCCGTCTTTCCAGATCGATTGGTGGGTGTGCATCCCCGACCCGTTGTCACCGGCCACGGGCTTGGGCATGAAGGTCGCCGTCTTGCCATAAGTGTGGGCCACCATGTGGGTGCAGTACTTGTAAATCTGAACCTTGTCAGCGGTGCCCAGCATGTCATCGAAGGTCAGGCCCAGTTCGTGTTGCGAGGGCGCGACTTCATGGTGATGCTTGTCCATGTTGAGGCCCATTTCCATCATCACGGTGACCATTTCGGCGCGCAAGTCGTGGGCGGCGTCGACCGGCGGCACCGGGAAGTAGCCGCCTTTGACGCCCGGACGGTGACCGGAATTGCCGTCGGCGATGTTTTTGCCGGTGAAATAGGGCGCTTCTTCTGAATCAAATTCATAGGAGCAGCTGTTCATTTCCACTTTGTAGCGGACATCGTCGAAGACGAAAAATTCAGGTTCGGCACCGACATAGACCGTGTCACCAATGCCGGTAGTGCCCAGATAGGCAACCGCGTTTTTGGCGATCGAGCGGGGATCGCGGCCATAAGGCTGGCCGGTCGATGGTTCCATGATGTCGCAAAACAAAATCATCATCGGCTGGGCCGAAAACGGGTCCATCACGGCGGTTTTGGCGTCCGGGATCAGCGACATATCGGATTCATTAATGGCTTTCCAGCCGGCGATGGATGAGCCATCGAACATCACCCCATCAGTGAACGCATCGTCATCGATGAAGGCCGAACACATGGTCAAATGCTGCCATTTGCCGCGCGGGTCGGTGAAACGAAGATCGACGAAGGGGATATCGTTTTCCTTCAGAAACTTCTGAACGTCGGCGGGGGTCTTGCAGTTGCAGGTCATGGGAGGTTCCCTTTTTCTTATAGATTTAGGTTGCAAACAGATGAAATCAGATGGCGTCGGACCCGCGTTCGCCGGTGCGGACCCGAATGGCTTCTTCTATGGGAGAAATGAATATCTTGCCGTCCCCAATGCGCCCCGTGTGGGCGGCGCTCTGGATGGCTTCGATGGCCCGTTCGACCAGGGCATCATCGAGGACAATTTCGAGCTTCACCTTGGGCAGGAAATCGACCACGTATTCGGCGCCACGATAGAGTTCGGTGTGTCCTTTCTGGCGGCCAAAACCCTTGGCTTCGACCACGGTGATGCCTTGCAGGCCGATCTCGTGCAGGGCTTCCTTAACTTCGTCCAGCTTGAACGGCTTGATAATCGCCTCGATCTTTTTCATATTTAAACCCTCGATTTAGCGGTTTATACACCGGCGTTTTTGCATAACCCATGCCAATTTTCAATTTGTTTGACAATTCGAACGAAATCAACGGGTTGAAGTCCGTTAGAGGGGGACATATTGGGAACTAAAGAGGCGCTATATGCCCAAATATCAGGCACATGCCCAATCCACAGGCGACCGAGAAAAAGCTGGAACGGTTCGCCCCTTATGTTAAGTGTGAAAAAATGAAATCAGGCAATTCCATCTTGTCGGGCTACGGCACCACCATTTTCACGGTGATGAGCCAACTGGCGAGTGAACACGGCTCGATCAATCTGGGCCAGGGGTTCCCGGATCAGGACGGCCCACTCGATATTCGCCAAAAAGCCGCCGATGCCCTGATCGATGGGCCGAACCAGTATCCGCCGATGATGGGCTTGCCGGACTTGCGTCAGGCCGTGGCCGAGGCCAACAAGCGGTTTTATGACCTGGACGTGGACTGGCAGAGCGAAATTATGGTCACATCCGGGGCCACCGAGGCCCTGGCCGATTGCCTGTTCGGGCTGATCGACCCCGGCGATGAAGTGGTCATGATCGAACCGCTCTATGATTCCTATCTGCCCATCGTTCGCCGGGCCGGTGGGATCGCCAGACTGGTCCGCATGGAACCACCCGAATGGCGCTTGCCGAAAGAACAACTGGCCGCCGCTTTTTCCCACAAAACCAAGCTGATATTGCTCAACTCGCCCCACAACCCGGCGGGCAAAGTGTTTGATAAAGAAGAACTTTCCTTCATCGCCGATCTGGTTATCAAGCACGATGCCTACGCCGTCTGTGACGAGGTTTACGAGCATCTGGTGTTCGATGGTCAGCGCCATATTCCGCTGATGACGTTGCCGGATATGAGGGATCGTTGCCTGCGCATCGGATCAGCCGGAAAAACCTTTTCCGTGACCGGCTGGAAAATCGGCTACATCACGGCTGCCGCCCAGGTGCTATCGAGCGTCGCCAAGACCCATCAGTTCAACACCTTCACCACGCCGCCCAATCTGCAAATCGCGGCGGCCTATGGCTTGCGCAAGGACGATAACTACTTCAAGAGTCTGGCGACGGATCTGCAAGCCAGGCGCGACCGCCTGTCGGACGGGCTGGAAAAGATCGGTTTCGCCGTCCTGGCCAGCACCGGAACCTATTTTCTGACCGTCGATTTCAGGCCCGTAGGGTTCAACGGCAGCGACGAGGAATTCTGCCGCCATATCACCACGGAAGCGGGGGTCACGGCGGTTCCGCTCAGTGCGTTTTATCAGCAGGCCGACTTAAATCACTTCGCCCGGTTCTGCTTTTGCAAAGGCGATGCGCTGCTCGACGAAGCCATCGACCGGCTGGCCCGGCATTTCTCGTAAGGCTCAAACCCATGCTCAAATCCATCTTCATCAGCGCCTATCTGACCGTGGCCATGGCCATCACCGCTTACGCGGTCTGGATGATGTCTCAAGGCGGCGACGGGGTAACCTGGGTCGGTGTGTTGCTGACCGTCGCCCCCATCGTGATGGTGATCAGCACCTGGATGATGTTGCGCAACACGCCCCGCACCAGCCCCGGTCTGCGTCCGATAGCCATGCTGGCGGTGATTGGATTGATCCTGACATTCATTCAGGCCCAGGGCCAGATTGCCCCCATGTTGGCGACGCTCGGTCTGATTGGCTTTTTCATTTACAGCAACTGGTATTCCAGGTTTGCCGACCGCTCCGCCAGCGGCATCGTTCCCGGCGCACCCTTGCCGGAATTCTCGTTGCTTGATATTGGCGGCAATACGGTGACCAGCGAGCGACTGGCGGACCGCCCGGCGATCCTGATTTTCTATCGCGGCAACTGGTGTCCGCTGTGCATGGCCCAGGTCAAGGAACTGGCCGCACGGTACGCGGAAATAAAGTCCTACGGGGTGCGGGTGGCGTTGATTTCACCGCAGCCCCATAATAATACGGTCGGCCTGGCCAACAAATTCGGCGTCGATTTCGATTTCCTCACCGACACCGACAACAGGGTCGCCCGGTTGCTCGGCATCGACATCGAATTCGGCCTGCCCATGGGCATGCAAGTGCTTGGATATGATAGCCAAACGGTGATGCCGACGGTGATTATTACCGGCAAAAAAGGGCAGGTGATCTGGCTGCACGAAACCGATAACTACCGGGTTCGCCCCGACCCGGATGTCTATTTGAAAGTGCTGCGCGATAACGGCATCGTGCCATCGTCAGACATCACACCTGGGGCCGGAACTCATTGACTTCATTGACTTTCAGGTCAATCAATAGCCTGGAACCCGGAATGGAGTTTTCAGGGTTTGAAGCATTGCTGTGGATTTGAATGAGACGGCACCCTGGGAGTTTCGTCCCGGGGGAGTGATGCTTGAAATTATTTATGACCTTGTCAGGAAGTTGTCATAATTCTCTGTTAGGATGAACCTTTATTTTTACAACTCGATAAAAAATAGGGGAATTCACCATGATTTACAAAGCCATATTCACGGTTATTACCGCGCTCGGTGCCGTGTTAGCCACATCCGGTGCTGACGCCACGACCACCTTTGACGCTAACGTCACCAACAATGTTATTTTTAGCAGCGGCGGTGTCAGCAACGGTGCCTTCACCGTAGATCGGGCCAACGGTGTTGAATTGGGCCTGCGCGGCAAGCTGCGTTTCAATAGCGCCAATTTACCCGAGAACACCTTTAATTCGAACGGCGATGGGACCTATTCCTTCCAGGGTGGCGCGGCCCCCGACGGATTTGGCTTTGATTCCGGCTCGCTAACCACTCCGGTCTGGAGCTTCGAATGGTCGATCAACTCTGATTGGGACGGTAGCGGTTCGGGCCGTAAACTGGACGGCCTCTCATATTTGCTGGAAATTGACGGCGACCCGACGGCCACCAACAACGGTGCCGGCATAGGGTTCGACCCGATCAACCTGGGCCCCGCCGATCACGCGATCGGCAATAATTTGACGGGCAATGGCGGCGGCGCTATTGCAGCGAACCCTACTGACTATGCGCTACTCATTGCCAATAATAATCTGGCGCAGAATTCCTGGAACTACGAATTTTTCAATGAAACGACTGACGGCCTGTATTTGAGCCAACTTGCGGGCTTTGATCCGTATGTTGCGGGAATCTACACAATCAAGCTTTCCGCTTTCGACGGCAATCAGGCGATGCTGGCTTCCACCAGCATCGACATTTTGGTGTCGGCGGTGCCGATCCCGGCCGCCCTGCCTCTGTTCCTGTCCGGCCTGTTCGGCCTTGGCGTCGTAGCACGCCGTAAACGGAAACAGGTGGCGATCACATAAGCGGCAGTTCATACCGATTTCGAATGAAAACAGCGGCTCCGAGGGCGAGGTCGCGTGGAGCCACGAAACCGATAACTACCGGGTTCGCCCCGACCCGGATGTTTTCCTGGGCGTGCTGCGCGATCAC
>CBFDVE010000070.1:0-9227 GCA_965613205.1 uncultured Rhodospirillaceae bacterium | reverse complement strand
ATTTGCCGGTACAGTCCGGGTCGGACACGGTTTTGAAAGCCATGAACCGGCGTCATACCTCGGCTGACTATTTATCCCTGGTCGGCAAATTGCGGGCGGCCCGTCCCGATCTGGCTTTGTCGTCGGACTTCATCGTCGGCTTTCCCGGCGAAACCGACGATGATTTCGAACAGACTCTCGATCTGGTCCGGCAAGTTGGTTTCGTTCAGGCCTATTCCTTCAAATACAGCGCCCGGCCGGGCACCCCGGCGGCGAGCTTCGAAAACCAGATTGAAGAGGCGATCAAGGACCAGCGCCTGGCCCGCTTGCAGGAATTGCTGAACGCCCAGCAAAGCGCCTTTAATCAAACCTGTGTCGGCCAGACCCTGCCGGTTTTGCTGGATCGCAAGGGTCGCCATGGCGGCCAACTGGTCGGGCGCAGCCCCTATATGCAGGCGGTCCATGTCGATGCGCCTGACCATCTGTTCGGGACCATCGCCGATCTGGTGATTTCGGCAACCTCGGCCAACAGCCTGTCAGCCGTGCTCGCCGATGACCAAAAGGGAGCCGCCGCTTGACCCCCCCAACCAAGCCGCACAGTTTGCAACATGACGCCCCGGACAGTGTCAAATTGACCTTTGATAACAATAAACTGGCACTGCTGCTCTTTGGCTCACACCATTCCCACCTGGCCCGCATCGAGGCCCGGCTGGGCATTACCATCCACGCGGTTGGCAACGAAATCACCCTGTACGGCGAAACGGCCGATTTGAACGCCGCCCGCACGGCGCTTGAGGGCCTTTACGCCCGGCTCGAAAAAGGCCTGGAAGTCAGTCGTGACGAAGTCGATGCGGTGTTGCGCATGACGACCCAGTCGGGCGGCGACATCACAGACGCCGATATCCAGATCAAGACCAAGAAAAAACGCATTTCACCGCGCTCTCCGGCCCAGGCCGATTATCTGCGCGCCATGGATAGCGGCGAGCTGGTGTTCGCCTTCGGCCCGGCCGGTACGGGCAAGACTTATCTGGCCGTGGCCAAGGCGGTCGAACGGCTGGTCAGCGGCGATGTGGATCGCATTATCCTGTCCCGCCCGGCGGTTGAGGCCGGCGAACAATTGGGTTTCCTGCCCGGCGATCTGCGGGAAAAAATCGATCCTTATCTAAGGCCTCTTTACGACGCCCTGCATGACATGCTGCCCGGCGACCAGATCATCCGGCGCATGGAAAACGGCGAAATCGAGGTCGCCCCGCTGGCCTTCATGCGGGGCCGCACACTGGCCAATGCCTTCGTTATTCTGGACGAAGCGCAAAACACCACGGCCGTGCAGATGAAAATGTTTCTGACCCGGCTCGGCGAAAATTCCCGCATGGTGATCACCGGCGACTTAAGCCAGGTCGACCTGCCCCGCGGCACCCGCTCGGGCCTGCGCGACGCCTACGAAATTCTCGGCAATGTGAAAGGCGTGGCGTTCCAGCACTTCACCGACCAGGACGTGGTTCGCCACCAGTTGGTGGCCCGCATTGTGCGCGCCTATGACGGGGCGGAAAAAAGCAGCCATGCCGCCGCCCGCTATGAAAAAAGCGGCCCGCCCCTGAAAACGGATAACGATGCCTGAACGGCTGGATATTGATGTCTCGTTCCTGTGCCGCCAATGGCTTGAAAAAATGCCGGACGCAGAGGATCGCTGCCGCTCGGCGGCCGCGGCGGCGTTTGATCAGGCAGACGCCAACCTTGCCAGTGCGGCGGAAGTCAGCATCGTCCTGGCCGATAACGATCAGCTACAACGCCTGAACCGGGATTACCGGTCCCAGGACAAGCCGACCAATGTCCTGTCGTTTGCCAACCTGGACGGCGACGGCGCCCCCAGCCCCCTTGCCGATGGCAGCGGCCCGGTCATGCTGGGCGATATCATCGTCGCCTACGGGGTCACCGTGGCGGAAGCCCAAGCGGCGGATATAGGCGTGACCGATCATCTCAGCCATCTGGTCGTGCATGGCATGTTGCATCTGCTCGGCCATGATCATCTCGACGATGCCCAGGCCGACCGCATGGAAGGGCTGGAACGGATCGTCCTGGCGGGCCTGGGAGTCGCCGACCCTTACGCCGACCCTGGCGCCGACCCTGGCGCCGACCCTTGTGCCGAAACAGCAGTGCCGCTGACCGGGACGGCGAGGCCATGAACGATCCTCTCGATAAACCCGTTTCGCGCCCGGAACCGGCACTGGCGAGCAAAATTTCAGGCTGGTTGCGCAGGCTCATCGGCCATGGCAATGGCGATGATTCCGCCAGCAATGTGCTTGCCGAACTGATCGAAGAACGGGACGATGCGGAAACCCCCATCGATGACGAAGAACGGATTTTACTGGCCAATATTCTCGAGTTGAAGGGCCGCACCATTCATGATGTGATGGTGCCGCTGGCCGATATCGTCGGCGTTGAAAGCGCCACGTCGTTACCCGACCTGATTAGCATGATCACCAAGGAAGGCCACTCCCGGATGCCGGTCTACGACGAAACCCTGGATGGGGTCATCGGCATGATCCACATTAAAGATGTTCTCGCCTGGCGCGGCCTGGATGACAGGTTCAAGCTCAAGGATATTGTCCGCACGGTGTTGTTCGTGCCGCCGTCCATGCAGGTTCTGGAACTGCTCATGGAAATGCGGGTCAAGCGCTGCCACATGGCCCTGGTGGTCGATGAATACGGCGGCGTCGATGGTTTGGTCACGATCGAAGACCTGGTCGAGGAAATTGTCGGTGAAATAGAAGATGAACACGACCACACCGACGAGCCGATGATGAGCGAAACCGGCGAGGGTGTCTTGCTCGCCGATGCCCGGGTCACCCTGGAGGTTCTGGAAGACCGGTTCGGTTCTCTCGTCAGCGGCGAAGAACGGGACCGCATCGATACCCTGGGCGGTCTGGTTTTTACCCTGGCCGGGCGGGTGCCGGTGCGCGGCGAGTTGATTTCCCATCCGTCGGGCCTGGAAATCGAAGTGCTGGACGCCGATCCCAGGCGGGTCAAGAAGCTGCGCATCCGGGGCCTGGTCCCGTCCGCTCCGACCGACCACTGATCCTTGACCATCACCACACTCCATTCTCTCCTGCTGCAATTGCCCAAGGGCAAACGCTACGGCGTGGCCATGCTGCTCGGTGCCCTGGCGGCCCTGGCCATGGCCCCTTTCTATCTGGTGTTTCTGCTCGTCCCTGCTTTTTGCGGCCTGTTGTGGCTGATCTCGGGGGCGACCGGGCCGCGCGCCGCGTTCACCATTAGCTGGTGGTTCGGGGTCGGTTATTTTTCCGCCGGTTTGTACTGGATCGCCGGTGCCCTGCTGGTCGATGCGGCCCGTTATGGCTGGATGGTGCCGTTCGCCATTGTTGGTTTGTCGGCGGGCCTGGCCATTTTTCCGGGCCTGGTCGGGCTGGCCACCAACCGGTTGACCGCACCCTTTGGCGGCATCGCCAGGGTGTTGGTCTTTGCCGCCCTGTGGACCGGCATCGAAATGCTGCGCGGCTGGGTGCTGACCGGTTTCCCCTGGAACCTGATCGGCAGCACCTGGGCGCTGTCGGACGCCATGATTCAGGGTGCCTCAATCACCGGCATATATGGTCTTAGCCTGTTCACCGTGACCGTCGCCACCCTGCCCGCGACCCTGGTCAGGGAAAGGGACCGGGGCGGTCACATCGGCCCAACGGTGCTCGCCGGGGTCCTGCTCGCCGGGCTCTGGGGCATCGGACTGGCCCGCTTGGGCGCGGCCCCGGCGCTCGGTCAAAATACGGTGCCGGGTGTGGTGTTGCGCCTGGTTCAGCCCAACATCGCCCAACAGGACAAATGGAAACCCGGCCTGCGCGTCGGCAACCTGAAAGATCAGATTGCCATGAGCATGGCCCCGGCGCCGGGGCCGTCCCCGACTCATGTTATCTGGTCGGAAACGGCGGCCACCTATTATTTGTCGGCGGATTATCCCGTGCGCCGGGCGATCGCCCAGGCGGTGCCCAAGGGCGGCTTGATCCTGACCGGGGCACCGCGGATCACGACCGCCGGTGAAAAACCCCTGAAAATCTGGAATTCCCTATACGCCCTTGATGACCGGGGCGATATCGTCGGCACCTATGACAAGTCCCATCTGGTGCCGTTTGGCGAATATATGCCCCTGCGCAACATCACCGGCCTGGACAAGATCGTCGGCAAGGGAACCGATTTCAGCCCCGGTCCAGGCGTGCGAACCCTGCGTCTGCCCGGTTTGCCGCCGGTGTCACCGCTGATTTGTTATGAAGTTATTTTTCCCGGCAACGTGGTAGACCCTGAAGATCGGCCCGAGTGGATGCTCAACATCACCAACGATGCCTGGTACGGCACCAGCACCGGCCCCTACCAGCATTTTGACGCCGCCCGCTTTCGCGCGGTCGAACAGGGCCTACCCCTGGTCCGGGTCGCCAATACGGGTATTTCCGGGGTCATCGATAGCTATGGAAGAGTTGTAAAACAGCTAAATCTTGGTCAAAAAGGCAGCCTGGACAGCGCCCTGCCAAAAGCCTTGACTGCTACGGTTTTCAGCCGCTACGGCAATGTTTTGGCCTTGCTCTTAATGGTCGCGACAGGCGTACTCGGCATGGTTATGGGCCGCCGACGGGGGTCGTAATCTCCATTTTACTGTGACATAATACGAAAATAGGTAAAGGTATACGACTTTAGGCTTGCATACAATGGTATGAGGGTGCATATTAGGTCTGCACGCATATTTATACGGGTTGCCGACTTTTTCCTGTATTTTATGAGTGCAACAAACTGGGGCGAAATAATGCCCCTAAAATGAATACGTGTAACAACAAACCTGTCACTGGTGAGATCAGAAATCGATTTCCAGACAAAGAAAACGAAATTAACATAATGAATGCTTCCGCCACAAAAACACCTTCCCGCACGGGCAAATCTTCGCCGGACCCTTTGTTGGGCGTGCCCCGTGCCGTCGATATTCATGTCGGTGCCAGATTGCGACTGCGCCGGACCCTGTTAGGCATCAGCCAGGAAAAACTGGGTGAGGCCGTTGGCCTGACATTTCAGCAGATCCAGAAGTACGAACGCGGTGCCAACCGGGTCGGCGCTTCCAGACTGTATGAATTTTCCCGTGTGCTGGATGTTTCGGTGTCCTACTTTTTCGAGGAAATGAACGAGAAAACGGTCGCTTCCCGCGGACGGCGCTTAGCCCCCAGTGCGCTGTCTGACCAGGACCAGCAAGAACTGGCCTCCAATCCGCTGGCCCGGCGAGAGACCCTGGAGCTGGTTCGCGCCTATTACAGGATCGAAAGTCCCAAGGTCCGCAAGCGCACCTTCGAACTGGTCAAGGCTCTGGCCGGCAGCAAGTAGCAGCCCGTTCCAAGCCCTTTATAAATGTGTGGTATTTTGTCATCCACCGCCGCGATGGTGACGAGATAATTTTGCTTGACCCGGACTTCAAAGAGGGTCAAAAAATGTGCTACTAAACGTGGACGGATTTGGACAACTTGCCACCACGCTAAAAAAGGCTCTAAGTGGGCTCGCCTGAACCAACCGGCCCCCGGTCCAATGGGACAACTATTTGATCGGAGGATCCGCGCGTGACCAAATCAGATTATCTTTTTACCAGTGAATCCGTGTCCGAAGGACACCCGGACAAAGTCAGCGACCGCATATCGGACGCCATTGTCGATGCCTTCCTGGCTGCCGACGGCCAATCCAGGGTGGCCTGCGAAACGCTGTGCACCACCAACCGGGTGGTTCTGGCCGGGGAAGTTCGCGGCCCGGCCCCCCTGGTCAGCGGCGACGGCCAGATCGACAAGGCCCACATGGCAGACATCGCGCGTAAATGCGTCAAGGAAATCGGCTACGAACAGGATGGCTTCCACTGGCGGGATATGGATGTCAGCGTCTTCCTCCATGCCCAGTCGGCCGATATCGCCCAAGGCGTCGATGCGGCCGGCAACAAGGATGAAGGAGCCGGTGACCAGGGCATTATGTTCGGTTATGCCTGCCGCGAAACAGAGGTCCTGATGCCGGCACCGATTTACTATTCACACGCCATCCTGCGCTCCCTGGCCGAGGCCCGCCACTCGGGGGCCGAACCGGGCCTGTTGCCGGATTCGAAAAGTCAGGTCACCCTGCGCTACGCCAACGACAAGCCCGTCGGTTGCACGTCGATTGTGGTCTCGACCCAGCATACGGCCGATCTCGACCAGGATGCCGTACGCGAAATTGTCCGGCCCCATGTGGAAGCCGTGTTGCCCGAAGGCTGGATGTGCCCGGAACAGGAATTCTACGTTAATCCGACCGGCCGCTTCGTCATCGGTGGCCCGGACGGCGACGCCGGCCTGACCGGCCGCAAAATCATCGTCGATACCTACGGCGGCGCCGCGCCCCATGGCGGCGGTGCTTTTTCCGGCAAAGACCCAACCAAGGTTGACCGCTCGGCCGCCTATGTGGCCCGCTATCTGGCCAAGAATGTGGTCGCCGCCGGACTGGCCGATGGCTGCACCATTCAACTGGCCTATGCCATCGGCGTGTCCAAACCCCTGTCGGTCTACGTCAATACCCACGACACCGGCACCGTCGACGAAGACAGGCTGGCAGCCGTGCTGGTCGATCTGGTCGATTTGTCGCCGCGCGGCATTCGCCAACACTTAAAGCTGAACCGGCCAATCTACGCCCGCACCGCCGCCTATGGCCACTTTGGCCGGGAACCGGAACCGGATGGCGGCTTTTCCTGGGAACGCACGGATCTGGTCGATGCACTCAAGTCGGCCTTCTAGGTTTCGGTGATCGAACGGGGTTCACGGCGCAGCCATTTTCACGGACGCCGCCTGGGCAAGCCGCTCAGGCCACGCCAACGGGGGCTGGTCGAAAACCTGTTGCCGACCCTGCGCCTGGCCGACCCGGCCCGACCGGCGCAGTCTTTTGGCGCCGCCGCCAGTCAAATCTGGCTGGAAATCGGTTTTGGCGGTGGCGAGCATCTGGTTGCCCAGGCGCGGGCCAATCCTGAGGTCGGCTTTATCGGAGCCGAGCCGTTCCTCAACGGGGTGGCTAAAGTACTGGCCGTGATCGAGCGGCAGAAACTCGCCAACATCCGCCTCCATGACGATGATGCCCGGCCCCTGCTCGACGCCCTGCCCGAGGCCTGTATTGACCGGGTTTTCCTGTTGTTTGCCGACCCCTGGCCGAAAAGGCGTCATCACAAGCGGCGTTTCATCGCGCCCGACAATCTGGATCGCCTGGCCCGGGTGCTCAGGGACGGGGCTGAGCTGCGTTTCGCCAGCGATCATTCGGGCTATGTCGCCTGGGCGCTGTATTATCTGTGTGCCCATCCGGCCTTCACCTGGCTGGCCCGCCGCCCGGCGCATTGGCGGCAATCGCCCGCCGACTGGGCACCGACCCGCTATCAGCAAAAGGCCGAGGCGAGGGGCCAGCACTGCACCTTTTTGTGTTTTCGCCGACAGCCTCGTTAAAGCGGGAATAAAACTTGTACTCGCCGGGGCAACGGGTGTATACGGAGCGCCATGGCTTGGGTCGTTTTTATCCAGTCAGACATCGAACAGAGTTGATGTGGTGGGCCCCTGGCCCGCCATTTGTTTTTTTTGAACGTCATTGGTCGAGGACAAGACTCCGTGGAACTTGAGGCGATGGTCCAGCAATTGATCGAACCGGGTCTTCAGGCGATGAATTTCAGGCTGGTTCAGATCAGCTATTGTGGCGGCAAGCACCCGACCCTGCAAATCATGGCGGAACGGCAGGACGGCAGCCTGATCAATGTCGATGACTGCGCTCAAATCAGCCGCTCCATCTCGGCCGTGCTCGATGTCGATGATCCCATCGCCGGGGCCTATGCGCTGGAAGTCAGCTCACCAGGCATCGACCGGCCCCTGGTGCGGCAGGAAGATTACCAACGCTACGCCGGGTTCGAGATCAAGGCGCAGACCGGCCAGACCATCGACGGGCGCAAGCGCTTTCGCGGTCGATTGCAGGGAATTAAGGAAGGTATTGTCAGTATCGAAACGAAAGACGCCGTTTTCAAACTGCCCTACCAGGATATTCACAAGGCTAAATTGTTGCTCAGCGATGATTTGATCGCAGCCTGCCAGGGAAAACAACTTCAATGAACGAAACGATGATCAAAACAGATGCCGTCCACGCCCGCCCGGAACTGCTGAGCGTGGCCGAAACCGTGGCCCGCGACAAGGGCATCGAAGCCGATGAAGTGCTCGAGGCCATGGAACAGGCGATTCAGAAAGCCGGCCGCACCAAGTACGGCCACGAACACGACATTCGCGCCAACATCGACCGCAAGACCGGCGAAATCACCCTCGCCCGCTATCTTGAGGTGGTCGAGGAAATCGAAAACGAAGTGTCCCAGTTGCTGCTGCCTGCGGCCCAGGCCAAAAAGGCCGATGCGGAAATCGGTGAATTCCTGATTGATCCCCTGCCGCCCATAGACTTTGGCCGCATCGCCGCCCAGACCGCCAAGCAGGTGATTGTCTCGAAAGTGCGCGAAGCCGAACGTCAGCGCCAGTATGAGGAATACAAGGACCGCACCGGCGAGGTCGTCAACGGCCTGGTCAAGCGGGTCGAATTCGGCAACGTCATTGTCGATCTGGGCCGCGCCGAAGCGCTGTTGCGCCGCGATGAATCGATTCCGCGCGAGCACTTCAACAATGGTGATCGCATCCGCGCCTATATTGTCGACGTGCGTGAAGAATCCCGCGGCCCGCAGATTTTCCTGTCGCGCACCCATCCCCAGTTCATGGCCAAGCTGTTCACCCAGGAAGTGCCGGAAATTTATGATGGCGTGATCGAAATCAAATCCGTCGCCCGCAGATTTGGCGCAAACACCGACGTGGTGATCGAGATCGGCGTTCCCGGCGGAGAGCGCTTGGCGGAAAAAACCTGGAACCCACGCTTGGGAATCCGAGGCGGGATTTCCATTCTGGGAACGACCGGCGTGGTGGTGCCATTTTCCTGTTCGGCCTGGATTCATTCCATCCGCCAAGGGATCGACGTGGCCCGCGCCGAGGGGCTAACCCATGTGGCGGGGTCGACCGGGGCCACCTCCGAAGCGGCCGTCAAGGCTCTTTACGGCCTTGACGATTCCGCCCTTATCGACATGGGGGATTTCGCCGGGGGCTTGCTCAAATACCTGCGCGACCACCCGGTTCCGCGCCTGACCATCGCCGGGGGGTTCGGAAAGATATCGAAGCTTGCTGCGGGTTTCCTCGACC
>CBFDVE010000069.1:0-9265 GCA_965613205.1 uncultured Rhodospirillaceae bacterium | reverse complement strand
GGCGCTTGCAGCCGCAGGCACGGCCGAGGGGTTGCCAGCCGATCTGGCAATGAAACTGGCGCTTGTCACCATCGCCGGTGCCGGTGATCTTGCGGAAAATGCCGCCGATGACCCAACCCGGTTGCGGGTCAATGTGACCAGCCCCGGCGGGACGACGGCAGCGGCCTTGCAGGTGTTGATGGACAAAAAAGCCGGCTTTCCGGCGCTATTGAAAAACGCCGTCGGGGCGGCGGCTGCACGCAGCCGGGAACTGGGGAAAGACGCATGAGCGAGATCACATTTGACGATTTTCTGAAGGTTGATATCCGCGCCGGTCGCGTTGTAAGGGCCGAACCTTACCCCAAGGCGCGCAAACCCGCGATCAAGCTCTGGGTCGATTTTGGGGCCGGGATTGGCGAAAAGAAATCCTCGGCCCAGATCACCACCCACTACCAGCCGGCTGACCTCATCGGGCGGCAGGTGATGGCGGTAGTCAATTTCCCGCCCAAACAGATCGGCAAGTTCATGTCCGAAGTGCTGGTCCTGGGGTTTCCCGACATCAATGGCCAGGTGGTGATGATCGGCCCCGACCAGAAAGTGCCCGACGGCGGCAAGCTGTATTAGGTTTTGTTTCCAATCGTATTCAACGCTACCGCCAAGTCTATTTGTCGATCTTTCTGCTCTTTTCCTCGTGATACCTTAGCGTCGGCCTGACATCCAATTCGGGTGGGTTCATTGCCTCAAGAACCAGCCGGAGCGACCCTGGAGACATCGAGTTGTAGCGCAGAGTTGCGACTAAATCGTGGTACACATCAACTTCACAGGTCAGATAGATATCATCTGATTGCAGTAAATTCGTGGCAATGCGAACCGCCACCAATTCGTTTATAAATTGCTCAACGGGCAGTTTTTCCTCGTCATTTTCAAGTTTTTCAGGAACAGCTTTGTCAATCGCACAAGAAATCAAATCCCCGACTTTGTCAGGATCAAGCCCTACAGATGTGGCACCAGCAACAGCCTCATCGCGGATCACTTTTAGAAGCTTCTCATTGACTATTTCTACCCGACAGGGCTTTAGCTTTCTAATCCAAAACGCATGCTCTGCGGCAACCTTAAATTCGTCCGGTGAGGGTATGCCGGTGATGTTGCCCAGCCCTATTTGAGCGCGTTCGTAGGCCTCGCCGCACAATGTTCTGTCGAGCACCAACGATATTCGCTGCTCTTTTTCAACCAAGTCAATGACATCCTCCACCAACAGGACAAATTCTTCCTTATCGTCCAATGGTTTAGAGGCATTTTGACTTGAATTAGGGTTTGATTTAGATGCAGATTGATCGGGAGAATCCACTAAGCAGACTCTTCCACCTTGGGCGGTTTATTCAGTTTTTCACCAACAGCCCGCCACATTCCGGATTCTTCGTCCGTCGTTTCACCGGCACGTCGCCTTGCTTTTGAATAATTCACAGCTTGAACTTTATGATTATCCCGATATGGGCTTTTAGTCTTTTCGACTTGCAGGGCGCTTTGGTGACTATTTTCGGTTCTCATTATCTTTCTCCTAAACGACAACTCGGACGGTGCTGCGGCTCTTAAAGTATTTCGTCACTCTGCCCATTAAAATTGTACGTTCAAGCCTTTGTATAGGGTTGAACTCTAGCGAACACAACTCTTTAAGTTATTTTTCCTAACGCCTGCGACGTTAACAAACGGTGTGCGACACCCCATTGATGTCGGTCATTTCACAGTACGGAACCCATGAGAATTTCAAAAAAAGCCACCTAAGCAGAGCGATCCAACGTTATCGACATGGGGCTAACGATTGGGCATCTTAAACCGGTAGCAACACCCGCACCCTGAGCCCGCCACCGGGGCTATCGGTCAATTCGATATCGCCGCCGTGGGCGCGCACCACGTCGCGCGCGATGGTCATGCCCAGGCCGACCCCGCCGGTGCCCGGATTGCGCGATGGTTCGATGCGAAAAAACGGCTTGAACACTTCGTCGCGTTTGTCGGCCGGAATACCCGGTCCGTCATCATCAATGGTGATTTCCACCCGGTCATCGCGCCGCCCGGCGCGGACCGAGATGTGATCGGCGAAGCGGCTGGCGTTATCGATCAGATTGGTCAGGGCGCGGCGAATTCCGTTGCGGCGCAGGGGTACGGTCATCTCGCTTTCCACATGCAGATCAACCACGCCACCCTTGCGCCGGGATTGGGTCGTCACCGATTGCAGTAAGTCACCGAGGCTGGTCGGCACCGCGTCTTCGCCCCCTTCGCCGCGGGCAAAGGCCAGGTATTCTTCGACCATGTGCTCCATTTCGGCGATATCCTGCTTGATCCCCTCGCCGCCACCGGTCAGTTCCAGTTCCAGCTTCATACGGGTCAGCGGTGTTCGCAGATCATGGGAAACCCCGGCCAGCATTTCCGTGCGCTGGCTGATCTGGCGGGCGATACGATCGCGCATGGCGATAAAAGCGGTCGCCGCCTGGCGCACTTCGGTCGCCCCTTCGGCCTTGAATTTGGGTACATCCCGGCCCTTGCCGAATTCATCGGCGGCTTCGGCCAGGCGGCGGATCGGGCGCACCTGATTGCGCATGAAGACGGTGGCGACGGCCAACAAGATCATCGAGCTGCCGACCATCCAGATGATGAACACATAGGTCGTCGTGCTGAACAGCCGTTTGCGGCTGGTCAGCACGCGCAGCACGCCATCGGTCAATTGCACTTCGATCAGCACCATGCGCTCAACCGATCCGGTATCGATGCGGTAAGGTCGGCCAAGGGCCTCGTTCAGGGCTTTAATTAGAGTCACTTCCATCTTGCCATCGACCACATGGGGAACGTTTGGCAGGATTCCCTGGGCCTCAAAACTGAGCTGCAAGGCCATGTGCCGGGCCGCCATCTCGAACACCCGGACCCTGTTGGCCGGTGCCGGATCGCGGCGCATCTGGGCGATCACCATGGCGATATCGCCGGCCACATTGCGCGATAGCTGCAAGGATATCTTGGTCCAGTGGCTTTCGTAAAAGATCAGGCCGGATATGACCTGCAAAATAACCAGCGGCGTGATCAGGATCAGCAACGACCGATAGAGCAGGCTTTTCGGCAAGTAGCGTTTGATGCCCTGTTTGATGCCCTGTCTGATGCTCATGTCAGTCCGGCCTCAGCACATAGCCTTTGCCGCGAACCGTGTGCAGGTAGACCGGCAATTTCGGATTGTCTTCGATCTTGCGGCGCAGGCGGGTGACCTGCACATCGATCGCCCGTTCGCCGCCTCTGGCCCCGGTCAATTCGCTTAGTTCTTCGCGGCTGAGCACCGCCCCGGCGCGGCGCACCAGGGCATCAAGCAGGGCCATTTCCACATCGGTCAGGCGGATCGGCTGGCCGTCCCGGCTCAGCTCGAAGCGCTCCAGATCATAAATCACTGCGCCCAGGCTGATCCGGGTCGGGGTTTCCTGGGCAACCGGGGCCCGGCGCAGGATATTGTTGATGCGCAACAAAAGCTCGCGAGGTTCGAACGGTTTGGTCAGGTAGTCGTCGGCACCACTTTCCAGTCCGGCGATGCGGTTTTCGGCCTCGCCAAGTGCCGTCAGCATGAGGATCGGCACCGGGTTTGTCTTGCTGATATCGGCGGCAAATTCCAGCCCGCTTTCACCGGGCATCATCAGGTCGAGCACCAGCAAATCAAATGACAGCCCGACCAGGCGGGCACGGGCATCGGCGGCATCGGCGGCGACCGAGACGCGGAAGCCATTGTCGCTGAGATACTTGCGCAGCAACTCGCGCAAACGGTCATCGTCATCGACCACAAGTATGTAGGGGAGCTCGCTGTCCATCGCCTCGGTTTGCTTCCACCTGCTAAAAAGGAACCTCAATCATCACCGGAAACCCGGCCTCTGTCACCCGAGTTGATGATACCACGGAGGACCTTGCGAAATCCATCTATGGCCTCTGGCCCGGCGGCCCGGTAGGCATTGGCGATGCGGCGACCCTGCCGCGCCGTCAACAGATTTTCCAGGTCTTCGCCCTTGTCACACAAATAGAGCAATCGTCGGCGGCCATCGCCCTGATCCGGGCGCTGTTGCACATAGCCCTCGTCGACCAGTTGCCGCAATACCCGAGCCAGACTCTGCTTGGTGATTTTGAGAATTTCCAGCAACTGGCTGACGGTCATGCCCGGATGGCGGCGGACGAAATAAATGACCCGGTGATGGGCCCGGCCGAAGCCATAGTCGGCCAGGATGGCATCGGGTTCGGCGGTGAAATCCCGGTAGGCGTAGAACAACAGCTCGATGGCCTGGCGCATTTCTTCGTCATGGGCATTGGGGGCATTGCTGGCATTGCTCATGATGACGGGGACCTTGAAAAAAATAATACGACAGCCTTATTGACATATATTACCCGCGCTGCTAGATAACGCAAGATACTTTTGTTTCCACTTATGTTTTAGAAAGATAATTTCATGTCTGGCCCTGCATTCGATGATCGCGACGGATTGATCTGGTTCGATGGAGAACTCGTTGACTGGCGCGACGCCAAAATTCATGTGCTGAGCCACGGTCTGCACTACGCCTCGGCCGTATTTGAAGGCGAACGCAGCTATTCCGGTCAGATATTCGAGTTGAGCCAACATAGTGAACGGTTGATCAATTCGGGCAGGATCCTGGGTTTCGAAATTCCCTATACGGTCGCCGAGATCGATGCCGCCTGCATGGAAACCTGCAAGGCCAACAATATTGTCGATGGCTACGTGCGCCCGGTGGCCTGGCGCGGCAGCGAAATGATGGGGGTCAGCGCCCAGCAAACCAAAATCCACTTGTCCATCTCGACCTGGGTGTGGCCGTCCTATTTCACCCCGGAAGCCCGCATGAAAGGCATCCGCCTGAAAACCGGCCCGTGGAAACGGCCATCGCCGGATACCGAACCGGTCCATTCAAAAGCCGCCGGGCTGTACATGATCTGCACCATGTCCAAGCACCAGGTCGAAAGCGAAGGCTACGATGATGCGCTGATGCTGGACTGGCGCGGCCAGGTCGCCGAATCCACCGGGGCCAATATTTTCATGGTCATGAAAGACGGCAAATTGCACACTCCCCTGCCCGATTGTTTCCTCGATGGCATCACCCGGCGAACGGTCATTGGCCTGGCCAGGGCGCGCGGCCTGGAAGTGGTCGAACGGGCGATCATGCCGGAAGAATTCACTGACGCGACGGAAGTCTTCCTGACCGGCACGGCGGCCGAAGTAACCCCGGTCAGCGAAATCGACGACTACCGCTTCAGCCCCGGTGAGGTCTGCCAGATGATGATGGAAGACTACGACAAGGCGGTCGGCAAAGTATCCTGATCCGTCAGGGCCGATGAACCATGGCCCTGACTTCCGACCATTGAAGCAAGCCGAACTGCCGGGCGCTCAGCACAACCACCCCTGAACTGAGCACCGTGCCGACGACAAGCAGCGGCAGTCCACCGATCATTCCTGAAAGACCATAGACAGCCGCCAGCGCTGCAATTCCACACAGCCCGCATAAGGCCTGTTGCCGGAGCACATTCAGACCAGTGGTGCGGTGCAGGTAGTAGCTGAACAGGGCGAACAGAATAATTTGCGACATCAGGGTCGCAACGGCAGCGCCGACCGCCCCGAACATGGGGATCAGGGCAAGGTTCAAGGCAACATTAAAGGCCGCCGCCAGAGCGCTCGACCGGGCATGAAACTTTTGCTGGCCCCAGGAACTCAACCCCCCCGCCGGAGCCATGCTGGCGTGCAGGAAGATCACCGTTATCATCTGCACGTACAGGATCGGCACGACCGGCCCGAAACTGTCGCCATAAATGGTTTCAATCAGCACCGGGGCGGTGGCCAGGGCAACGGCACTGCCGGCGACCGCAATCAGGCCCAGAATAATCCCATAGAGCGCCAGATTTCCCTGCCGCCGTCCGACCGCCGAAGCGGCCAGCCTGGGGAAGGCGACGGAAAAGATCAAACCCGCCGGAATCTGGGCGATCAACATCAGGCGAAACCCGGCGACATAATATCCGGTTTCCCTGTTGCCCGATAAAATCCCCAGCATGACAATATCAACGGTGACAAATAACGTGGTGACAAAGGCCGAAACCGTAAACGGAGACACCCGCCTGAAGGTTTTCCAGGCCCGGCGCAAAGACAGATCAGGCAGCGCCAGGTCATAGCGCCGGGCGGCGTAAACCAGTACGATCAACGCCGGCAATATGGCCCCGACCGCCTGGGCCATGGCCGCCAACATGACATCGCCCCGCAATTGCACGAAGATAACACTCAGACCCATGACCAGCAGGGTCTGGCCGCCCAGGCGAACCGCCGTGGTGGTTTGCCGCTGCAGCCCTTGAAAGAAATAATCCAGCGCCACGGGCACGACCAGGACCACGGCGGCCTGCATCAGCAAGACCTGACGGTTGGCCGGGTCCGGTACCAGCAAGGGCACTGCCATGAAAAAGATCACCGCGACGGCGGCCATGGCCCATAACCGCATTCCAAAAATCCGCGAAATGACGATTTTGGCCGAGTGTTTTTTCGAAGCAATCAGCCGGGCCGACCACAGCTCGCTGCCACAGCCGGTGAACAGCACCAGATAGGCGATAATGGCGGTGCCGAAACCGAGCAGCCCCAGCCCTTCCGGCCCCAGCACAAAGCCCACGCAGATGTTTGTCACCAGGGCGCTAGCGGCGGCAACCGCCTGGCCCATGGTCAGGGCGGCAACATTGCGAATCGGAGAGCGGGCGGAAATCATCGGCGAAGATGGTTTCTGCCACGGGGTACTGTCAACAACCGATTACCAACAGCACCCCGGTCGGCAGAACTTATTCGCCGTATGAGATGCGATAGACCACGTTGGCGAAATCGTCGGACACCAGCAGGGAGCCATCGCCCAGTTCGGCGATATCGACCGGTCGCCCGTTCGCGGTATCGCCGTTCAGCCAACCATCGGCGAACACTTCCTTGCCAATCGCTTCGCCTTTATCGTTAAAGCGGACACGCATGATCCGGTAACCGACCGGCGAGGTCCGGTCCCACGAACCATGTTGGGCGACGAAGGCATCGTTCTTGTATTCCGCCGGGAACTGGCTGCCACGATAGAAATGCATTCCGAGATTAGCCGAATGGGCCTGAAACTCGATCACCGGGCCGACGATCCCCGCCGGGGCCTTGCCGATTTTCACCTTGTCGTTTTCATTTTGGTCGGCGGGCAGCCTGGCGCTTTTGCCACCCATGTAGGGATAGCCGAAATGCTGGCCCATTTCTGTCACATGGTTCAATTCATCGGGCGGCACGTCATCGCCCATGCCATCGGCTCCGTTGTCGGTGAAAAACAGGTCTCCGGTTTTCGGATGAAAATCGAAACCGACGGAATTGCGTATGCCCCGGGCCACGGTTTCGACGTTCTTGCCGTCCGGGTCCATGCGGATAATGGTGCCTTCCAGGCCTTCGGGCATACCAATGTTATAAGGCGTGCCAATGGCCACATAAAGTTTGCGGTCGGGACCGAATTTCATATAGCGCCAGCCGTGCAGAAACTTGTTGGGCAAATCCGTCTTGATCGGAATCAGCGGAACCGGCAGGGCCGTATCGAATTCCGCCGGAATGGGCGAGAACGAAATCTTGTCCATTTCCGCCACATACAAAATACCATCCTGGAAGGCCACCCCGTTAGGCACATTCAGCCCTTCGCTGCGTAATTTGACTTCGTCGGCGACCCCGTCGCGATTGGTATCGCGCAAGGAATACAGGGTGCCGTGGCGAGAGCCGACAAAGACCGTATTTAAAGGTTTGCCGACAACCAGAGAGCGGGCTTTCGGAACTTTGGCAAATATGGAAATCTTGAACCCCGGCGGCAAATTGATTTTGTCGAGAATATTTGAAAATTCTTGCGCCATCGCCGTCGAGGCAGATAACAACAGGCCACCGGCGACACCGGCGGCAACGATCACTCGGCTCAGTCGTTTAAACATCGTAAATCCTCCCTAATTTATTGTTTGTCGCAAACAGCACGCTCCCGATGATAAAATCGAAACGAGTTCAAGACCACCTTAAATATTGGCGTCCATATTATTCGTCGGATGGAAGGGACGGTCTTGATTTAACGAAAATAGATCATAATGTTACTAAATGACTGTTTTTGGAGAGTGACTCGCCTTGTCAAACACCGCCACGCAATCACCCCTACGGATCGACCCGCAATACGCCATCTCGTTTGTTCCTGCCGCTGGGCGGATCACGGCATCCATCGGCGGTGTCATCGTCGCCGAGACCGACAGCGCCATCATCGCCCACGAAACCCATTTACCGTCCATGTTTTATATCCCGAGAGACGATATAAAACCGGGCGTTCTACGCCGCGACGACCGGCGCACCTTTTGCCCGTTCAAGGGAACGGCGGTGCACTGGTCGGTCAATGTGCCCGGCAAAACCCACGCCAATGGGGCCTGGAGCTACGAGCGTCCCTTGTCAGTCAGCAAAATCATCAATGGCCATGTGGCGTTCTACGACAACATCATCGATAGCTGGGACGGTCAGGAAGATATTTTGCGGCAATTGCATTTGACCGGCTCCAGGCTGGCGACAAATTCAGCCCTGACCGACTGGGTCGCCCGCGATGCCTGGCTGGCCCCATCGGCCCGCGAGCTGACGGCGCAACTGGGGGAAGCGTGTGCCCGCGCGGGCATTCCACTGATGCGATTGCATGTCGGCATATGGACCCTGCACCCGCAACTTGTCGGCACGTCTTATACCTGGGTTCGCGGTGGCGGCGAGGTCGAAGTGGTGTACACACCGCGCGGTCTGTTGCAGGAAGAAACTTACCTGAAAAGCCCGGAACGCTTTGTTTCTGAAGGCCTGGGCGGCGTCCGTCAGCGCCTCGACGACGACGACCCGGAATTCCACTTCCCGATCATGCAACAATTGCGCGATGCCGGTGGCACCGATTATGTGGCCATGCCCTTATGGTTTTCCGACGGTCAAATTCATACCCTGACGCTGACATCGGACAAGCCGGAAGGACTTTCCGTCGCCGAACTGGGTCAAATTTTTGATATCACCCCGGTGCTCAGTCGCATGTATGAAGTTCACGCCCTGCGCGCTAACACCAAAGTCCTGCTCGATACCTATCTCGGCTCCCGCACCGGCGAACGGGTGCTCAAAGGGCTGACCCAGCGAGGTGACGGGGAAAAAATCAAGGCGGTCATCTGGTTCTGTGATTTGCGCGATTCTACGGCCCTGGCCGACACCCTGGACCAGGATGTGTTCCTCGACGAT
>CBFDVE010000068.1:0-9321 GCA_965613205.1 uncultured Rhodospirillaceae bacterium | reverse complement strand
ACTACCGATCAGTTTTTTTTCATCGGGGCTGTGTCCCTGGACTTCCGCCGAAGGGCTTTCCACCCGCAGCAGTTCGGCTGGCAGGCTGAATTTGGCCCCGTCATCGAAATCGATCTCAAGGATTTTCTCTTTCTGTTTCAGGCGAATCTCGATGGGCTGGTGCCTGTCGTCGTAATCGTCACTCATTTTTTTTACTGTATCCTGTCAGGGCTTAGCGTCGGCCTTCAGTTGCCGGGCCTCATCAATCAGCATGATCGGGATGCCATCGCGGATGGGAAACGCCAGCCCGGCGGTTTCGCTGATCAGTTCCTGGGCCGCCTGGTCATAGCGCAACGGCCCTTTGGTCGCCGGGCAAACCAGTATTTCCAGTAGTTTCGGGTCTATGGTGGCCGTGTTCATCATACTCTCCGGTCATATAAGGTGCGGCAGGATCAAATCAAGGTTGGATGTTATCAATGGCGGGTGGTGCCCGGCTCCGGGCCATTTCCCAGTTGCGCCATATCCATCAGCGAGGCCAGCAGCTTGCTCCGGCTTTGCAGATCCGGGCTTTCCAGCAGGGCCTGTTGTTCGCCGGGTTCAAAGGCGCAGATCATGGCCAGCGAGGTGACCAGCGTTTCATCGGCGGTGTCGTGCAGGACATCCCAATCGACATCGATTTCGGCCAGCTCCAGATAGCGCCGCACGGCCGCCAGCAGCCTGTCCCGACCCTCAATATGGCTGCCGTCCTGGCGCAGGTCATCGGCAAATTCGCTATAGTCCACGCGACAGCTGCGATAGCCGTTTTCAGGGGCCCGTTCATGGCTTATGCGAAACCGGCAGATGCCGCGCAGGGCGATCATATAGCGCCCGTCCGGGGTTTCGTCGAACGAAACAATACGCCCCAGGCAGCCGATGGGAAACAGCGCAGTCTGCTCGGCAACGGGATCGATATGGGATTGCGTCGGCCGGACCAGACCGAAAAACCGGCCCCGGCCCAGGCTGTCGTCAATCATATTCAGATAACGCGGCTCGAAAATATTCAGCGGCAGATGGCCATGAGGCAGTAACAAGGCACCGGACAGGGGAAACACCGGCAGGGTTTCCGGCAGGCCGCCAATGCCCATGTCGTCCCGGTTCATCAGGAAAAAAGCAGCGACGAAAGTTGCCGCCGGGCGGCCACTGTCAACGGGTCCATGGGGCCAAGGGCTTCGAAAATCTTGACCAGTTGTTTGCGTGCCGCCTCGTCGTTCCAGGCCCGGTCGCGCTTGATGATATCCAGCAACTGGTCGAGCGCCTGTTCGGCCTGGTCCGAACCATACAGCGCCAGGGCCAGATCGAACCGGGTCTGGTGATCGTTTTCGTTGGCATCGAGCTTGTCGTGCAGCGCACTCAAGTCCACCTGATCCGCGCCCTCGCCTTGTTGCGCCAACTCGAACGCGGTGATCGCGGCGGCCACATCGGGGTGTTTTTTCATCGCCGCTTCCAGACCATCGATCAGGGCCTGGGCCTCGGCCTGTTCACCAATCGCCAGATAGCACCTAATGACCCCGCCGAGCGCCTTGCCGTTGGCCGGGTCCTGGGTCAACACCTGGGCATAGAGGGTGCTGGCCGTGGTCGGATCGTCGCCATCAAGCGCCGCAGCGGCCTGTTCCAGGGCGGCATCCAGCGGGCTTTGGGCGCCACTGGTCAAGCGGTCAATGAACGCCTTGATCTGGCTTTCCGGCTGCGCCCCGGCGAAACCATCTATCGGCTGGCCGTGTTTGAAGCCGAACACCGTGGGCACGGACTGAACCTTTAGCTGGGCCGCCAGTTGCTGGTTTTCATCCACATTGATTTTAACCAGGCGGACGATGCCACCGCCCAGCGTCACCAGTTTTTCCAGGCTCGGAGTCAATTGCTTGCAGGGTTCGCACCAGGGAGCCCAGAAATCGACGATCACCGGCACGGTTTTCGATACATCGATAACATCGGTGACGAAATTAGCCATATCGCTGTCGATGATCAGATCGGATGCGGCGGCTGCGGCGACCACGGGGGTGCCGTCTTCTTCGATAATCATCGGTTCAAATTCTCTCTGTTCAATTTCATGCTTTATACCATTGAGCGCTAATAAGGACCTATAGAGACGGCTTCACAAGCCTTTTGGCTCGGAGCCTGCGGCGTAGCGGTGCCCTGTACCGCAAGACCGTGGGCGACACGTCTGGAAGACGCGGGACAAAAACGCCCTTTGGGCGTGCCAAAAGGCTTGTGAAGCCGCCGTTCCGGTCGCCACAGCAGCCCTTCGGAGGGCGTCGAAAAACCTCGACGATGCGATGGCATCGCCTGCGGCTTGTCTCCTACCCGAAGGACTGCTGTGGCGATCTCTATGGGTTCTTATTAACGCTCGATGGTATTAGATGGCTGTTTTTAAGGCTTGCCGCAAGGCCTAAAGACACACGACCGCCGGTTCATGGCCACAGGCGCCAATAAAGATCAACAAGTCAGCCGGGGTGATGGCCGTGGTCATGCCATTGGTCAGGGGGTGGTAGTTGAGCAATTCGGCCCTCATCATGTCTTCATCGAGCACCACTCTGACCCGGTTTTCACTATCATTGATCAGGGCAAACGGCGTCACCGCACCGGGTCTGACGCCGAGAACCTGCATCAAAAGCTCGGGCTTGCCGAAGGACAAATGGTGAGAGCCGATCAGGTGGCGCAGGTTTTTCATGTCAATCGCGCGGTCTTCGCAACAAACGATCAGCCACAGGGCCCCCTTTTTGTCTTTCAAAAACAGGTTCTTGCAATGGCCGCCCGGCAAGCCATCGCGCACCGCCTTGTTTTCCTCGACCGTGAAGACGGGCGCGTGGCTGTGGGTGCGGACCGAAATGCCCAGGCTTTCGAGCCGGGCCAGCAAGATTTCCGTGCTCGCCGGAGCGGGGTTTGAACGTTCTGACATGAGGTTGATCATATAGCAGGGCGCAAACAATAATGACACTTGCATTGATCAGCACTTTGAGTATGATCGCGCCCGATCATATGCGGGCGTAGCTCAGGGGTAGAGCGCAACCTTGCCAAGGTTGAAGTCGTGAGTTCGAATCTCATCGCCCGCTCCAGATTTTTCAATGGGTTAGCCTGCCAGGGCTAACCCATTGTTTTTTCCGGCTCACCCATGGCTCACCCAGAGACCATATTTTGAGACCAAACTTCACCCCAGATGATCACGGAACAAAAGAACAGGGTCACCGGTTCCATGCCGTCGGTGAGGTTTATGGCATCGACGTGAACTTTCAGGGGCCGGGCCGGCCGATGTTCTGCGGGCCGCTCGATTTGGGACGGGCGACCATGGCGTCTTATCCACCGGCGGATTTATCTGCCTATGAACTAACCTATTGTCCGGGCGTGAACGTGCCGACCAGCCTATGGCGCTCGCCGGGGTAGGTCAGGGTGACGAACGTGACCGGCAGGTTGTCGTGCCAGGTGGTGCGTTCGATGCACAAACATGCGGCCCCCGGCGCGATGGCCAGCATTTGGGCGATATCATTGTTGGCGCCGAGCGCCCGAATGACGTGTTCGGCGCGCGACCAGGGCACGTTTTGCAGCAACCAGCGGCCCGGCGGGGTGGTCGCGAAATCGACCTCGGCCCAGCCCTCGACCGCCGCCATATTAATATAACGATGTTCGACCAGCACCGGTTCGCCATCGCTGCAATGAAGACAGACCACATGCAGCACCGCCGCCCCGCGTTCGATGCCCAGACGACTGGCCACAACCCGGTCGGCCCTGGCCCGCCGTTGCCTGATCAGTTTGTAGCTGTATATGGCCCCGGCGGCGGCCACTTCATCGCCGATGTCGCGCAGTTCCATCACCGCATGTTCGACCGCCGGGGCGGCGACGAACGTGCCGTTGCGCCGCTGACGGCTGACCAGGCCTTCGTCGGCCAGCATTTGCAAGGCCCGGTTGACGGTCATGCGCGAGGTGCCGAAGCGGTCCATGAAATCGTGTTCCGAGGGCAACCTTGCGCCGACGGCACAGTGACCGGCCAGGATCGGCCGGGCGATGGCCCGCCTGATCTGCCGGTAAAGCGGTCCGTCGCCATCCAGTTTGAAATCGATCCGCGCCTGTTTCATGACGACAGTAATCCCCTCAACACCTGCTCGAAACCCTGCCGGGCTTGCTCGCGGGCCACATGCCGGCCTTCGGCAACGACCCGCCTGCCGCCGACCCACACTTCGGAAATGACCTCTTTGTCGGCGGCAAAAATCCAGCCATCGAGCCAGTCATCACCGCTTCGGCAGACCATCGCCGGATGGTTTTGATCGAGGGCGACAACATCGCCCCGGTAGCCCACGGCCAGTTGGCCGATCTTGCGGCCCGACGCCTGGGCGCCACCGGCCAGGGCCAAATCGAAAAGCGTCCTGCCGGTCGAGGCCTGCCGTCCGACCAGGCGGTTGCGGCCCCGGTCGCGCAACCGCTGGCCGTATTCCAGCAGGCGCAGTTCTTGCGCCGCGCTGATTAAGACATTGCTATCGCTGCCGATGCCCAGATTTCCGCCTGCGGCCACATACGCCACCGCGTCGAAAATTCCATCGCCCAGATTGGCCTCGGTGATCGGGCACAGACCGGCGACGGCGTCGCTGGCGGCCAGTCTTCGCCGTTCCGCCGGGCTCATATGGGTGGCGTGGATCAGGCACCACCGGTTGTCGATGGCGACATTGTCGAACAGCCAATCCACCGGCCGCGCCCCGGACCAGGCCAGGCAGTCATCGACTTCCCTGGTCTGTTCGGCAATGTGTATATGGACCGGGCCGCGATCACGCAGGGCCAGGACCCGGGCCAGGGTTTCCGGGGTCACCGCGCGCAGGGAATGGGGGGCCAGGCCGAGCGCGGCATCGTCCAGGGGGTGGATGATTTGCTGTGCCCGATCGAGCAGCCTGCCATAACTTTCCGGCCCATTGATAAAACGGCGCTGGCTCGGGTCGGGCTCGGCCCCGGCAAAACCGCCGTTGCCGTAGAACACGGGCAGCAATGTCAGTCCTATGCCTGTCTGGTCGGCGGCCTCGGCGATGGCCCCGGCCATGGCCGCCACATCGGCGTAGGCGTGACCGTTCGGGTCGTGATGCAGATAGTGAAATTCCGAGACCCCGGTAAAGCCGCATTCGAGCATCTCCACATAGGCCAGGCGGGCGATGGCGGCCAGGTCGTCCGGGTCTATCCGTTCGATGAATTTGTACATGGTTTGCCGCCACGACCAAAAACTGTCGTTATCCCCGCCACGCACTTCGGCCAGGCCCGCCATGGCCCGCTGGAAAGCGTGGCTGTGCAAATTCGGCAGGCCGGGGATGGCGATGGCTCCGTGATGATCAGGCGGCTGATCCGGCGCGCCGTTTTCTGTCAGGGCGGTGATCCAGCCCTGATCGTCGATGTCGATTGTCACGTCTCTGGCCCAACCGTCAGGCAGCAGGGCGTGGTCGAAAAACAGTCGGCTCATGTCTCGATCCCTTGACCCGTTGATTGTCTATACAAAACCCCTTGTGCGGTGTCCAGATCAATTGTATAGACAATTACATGGCGATCACAGTTGATCACGTCTGGACCAACGCCCGCATCGCAACGATGGTCGCGGGCGGCGATACCTATGGCCTGATCGAGCGGGGCTGCCTGGCCGCCAAAGAGGGCCGCATTGTCTGGGTCGGCCCGGAAAGTGACGCACCGCTTATGGAAAGCCCCACGGTCACCGATGTGGGCGGTCGCCTGATCACCCCCGGTTTGATCGATTGCCACAGCCATCTGCTCTACGCCGGCAATCGGGCGGGGGAATTCGAAGACCGTTTGAACGGCCAGACCTATGCCCGGATCGCCGCCGCCGGGGGCGGAATTTTATCCACCGTCAAAACCACCCGGAGCGCCGACAAAGACGATTTGGTCGCCCAGTCTTTGCCCCGCCTCGACAGCCTGATCGCCGAAGGGGTGACCACCATTGAAATCAAATCCGGCTATGGCCTGGACACCGCCAGCGAAAGCAAAATGCTGGCCGCCGCCCGCCATCTGGCAACCCTGCGGGAGATCAATGTGATGACGACTTTTCTCGGCGCCCACGCCCTGCCGCCGGAGGCAAACGGCGATAAAGACCGCTACATCGACGCCGTCTGCAACGATCAGCTCCCCGCCATCGCCGCCGCCGGACTGGCTGACGCAGTAGACGGATTCTGTGAAACCATGGCGTTTTCAGTGGACCAGATACGCCGGGTGTTCGAGGCCGCCCGCAAGCACGGCCTGCCGGTCAAGCTGCACGCCGAGCAACTTTCCAACCAGAGTGGGGCCGCCCTGGCCGCCGAATTCTCCGCCCTGTCGGCGGATCATCTGGAATATCTCGATGAAGCCGGGGTGATGGCGCTGGCCAGGGCCGGAACCGTCGCCGTGTTGCTGCCCGGCGCCTTTTATTTCCTTGGCGAAAGACAGGCCCCGCCGGTCGATTTATTGCGCCAGCACCGGGTGCCCCTGGCCGTGGCGACGGACTGCAACCCCGGATCATCGCCCCTGACCTCGATCCTGACCGCCCTGAACATGGCCTGCATCTTGTTCCGCCTGACCGCCGAAGAGGCCCTCGCCGGGGCCACCCGCAACGCCGCCATGGCCCTCGGCCTGGGCCATCAGACCGGCACGCTGGAACCGGGCAAATTCTGTGACCTGGCGATCTGGAACGTTGATCGCCCGGCGGAACTAATCGCCTCTCTTGGTTTCAATCCACTGCACGCGCGAGTCTGGAGGGGCGCATGAACGTCACCCTCAAACCCGGTCAGGTCACGCTTAATCAATGGCAAGATATCTATAATGGTGCTGGTTGGTCCGTTGACCCAGCGGCAAAAACCCCGGTCGATCAGGCCGCCCAGGTGATCGCCCGCATCGTCACAAAAGAGCAGACCGTCTACGGGGTCAACACCGGTTTTGGCAAACTGGCCCATCACCGGATTGCCGATCAGGACCTTCAGGCCTTGCAGGAAAACCTCATCGCCTCTCATTGCGTCGGCCTGGGAACGCCCCTGGCCGCCCCCCTGGTGCGCCTGATCATGGCCCTGAAAGCGGCCAGCCTGGGGCGCGGCAATTCAGGCATTCGCTGGTCGGTGATCGAAGCCCTGCAAGCCATGGTCGAGCATGACATCCTGCCCGTCATCCCGGCCCAGGGATCGGTCGGCGCGTCCGGCGATCTGGCCCCCCTGGCCCACATGGCGGCGGGCCTGATCGGCATGGGTGATGTGCATTACAAAGGCGAAATCTGCGCCGCCAGAGAGGCCCTGGCCGAGGCCAGACTAACCCCCGTCAGACTGGCCGCCAAGGAAGGGCTGGCCCTGATCAACGGCACCCAGGTATCGTGCGCTTTGGCCCTGGCCGGGCTGTTCAGGATCGGCCGGGTCTTTGACGCCGCCCTGATCACCGGCGCGATGACGGTCGATGCGACGTTGGGCTCCGATACGCCTTTTCAGGCCCGCATCCACACTTTGCGCGGCCAGCCGGGACAGCTCGATGTGGCCGCCGCCCTGCTCGGTCTGCTGGCCGACAGCGACATTCGCCAATCCCATACGCAATGCGACCGGGTGCAGGACCCTTATAGTCTGCGCTGCCAGCCCCAGGTCATGGGCGCGTGTCTCGATTTGTTGCGCGCTGCCGCCCGCACTCTGGCCATCGAGGCCAACGCGGTGACCGATAATCCGCTTGTTTTTGTCGACACCGGCGAGGTTTTGTCGGGCGGTAATTTCCACGCCGAACCGATTGCCTTCGCCGCCGATATAATGGCCCTGGCCGTGGCCGAAATCGGCTCGATCAGCGAACGGCGCACGGCCATGCTGATCGACGCCACTCTAAGCAGTGGCCTGCCGACCTTCCTGACGGAACAGCCCGGTTTACATTCCGGCTTCATGATCGCCCACGTTACCGCCGCCGCCCTGACATCGGAAAACAAGCAGCGCGCCGCCCCGGCCAGCATCGACAGCCTGCCCACATCGGCCAATCAGGAAGATCACGTATCCATGGCCACCCACGCCGCCAGGCGCTTGCTGGAGATGGCCGAAAACGCCGCCGGGATCATCGCCATCGAACTGCTGTGCGCCGCCCAGGGCATCGATTTTCGCGGCCCCCTTGCGACCAGTCCGCGCCTGACCAAAGCGCACAAAGTATTGCGCGCAACCGTGCCCCACCTGGACGGCGACCGTTTCCTCGCCCCCGATCTGGCCCACGCTCAAAAACTTGTTCAGGACGGCGATCTGATCGCCGCCGTGGGCCCGAACGCCCTGCCCGATATTCTCACCGGAGACACCACATGAACCAAACCTGGACCCGAACCAACGCGCGCGACATCCGCAGCCCCCGGGGTACGGACATATCGGCCAAAAGCTGGCTGACCGAAGCACCCCTGCGCATGTTGATGAACAACCTGGACCCGGATGTCGCCGAAAACCCGCACGAACTGGTGGTCTATGGCGGTATCGGCCGGGCCGCCCGCAACTGGGAGGCCTTCGACGCCATTGTCGATAGTCTGCGAGGCCTTGAAGAAGATGAAACCCTGATTGTCCAGTCGGGCAAGCCGGTCGGCGTGTTCCGCACTCATGTCGATGCCCCGCGGGTGCTGATCGCCAATTCCAACCTGGTGCCCGAATGGGCGACCTGGGATCATTTCAACGAACTGGATCGCAAGGGCCTGATGATGTACGGCCAGATGACGGCGGGCTCGTGGATTTATATCGGCTCGCAAGGCATCGTCCAGGGCACCTATGAAACCTTTGTCGAAATGGGCCGCCAGCATTTCGGCGGCTCGCTCAAGGGCAAATGGTTCCTGACCGGCGGCCTGGGTGGCATGGGCGGGGCCCAGCCCCTGGCCGCGACCATGGCCGGGGCCTCGATGATCGCCGTGGAATGCCGCCCGTCCCGCATCGAGGCGCGCCTGAACAACGGCTATCTGGACGCTCAGGCGGCGACTATTGAAGAAGCCCTGGCGATGATCGAAACCGTTCGGCCTTCGGCGCTGACCCGCGCCACCGCGCGCTCGTCGTGACAGGCCACCACGAAGCCGCCCGGCAGGCCAGCGATCGAAGTCGGCCCGCACCCGGCCCTGCGCCAGAACGTAGCGGATTTGGCGCCGTTGCGAACGACGATCCGCTCGCGGGTCATCTCGGCATAGTAAAGCCGGTTCCGGTACCACAGCGCGCCCTCGGGGTAGAAGGCGCCGGGTTCGATGACGGCGAAGGCGGATTCCCATTGCCGACAGGGTGTCCGGCGGCGGGCCTGTTGTTGATGCTGGTGGACCATATACTACAGAATATAATGGTGCGCAACAATTAACAGCCATAATAACAAATAATGATGGTTTAA
>CBFDVE010000067.1:0-9401 GCA_965613205.1 uncultured Rhodospirillaceae bacterium | reverse complement strand
CAGAAAGATTTTCTAGGCATCGCCGCTGGGGATCTGCCTAACACAGGTGGAGAAACGACACGAACGGTGATTCTGATCGGCTATGAGGCAGATCAGGCGAAAAAAGTGCAAGAGGAATTGGCCAGTTTCGATTTCGATGTGACCTCGATTGATAGTGAAACCGATCTGATCAGTCTGGATCGACAACACGCTCCTGCCGGAATTGTTGTCGATCTGGATTGCCTTAAACGGTCCGCGAGCGGCGATGTGTCGCTGTTGTCCAAAGTCCGCACCGCTCTCGATGAACAGAAACTAAAGTGTCCACTCATCATTGTTTCAGATGTAGGTGATGTTCCAAGCCGGTTGCAAGGGTTACGCGTGAACGCCAGATCATTCCTGATCAAGCCGGTATCGACCACGGATCTGGTCGATTCCATCGATATTGCGTTCGGCAATGAAGGTGGCGAAGACTGTCGAATTTTGGTTGTCGATGATGATGAAAGCATGGCGCTCTACACAAAAATCATTCTCAACAATGCCGGCATGATTGTCGAAACCGAAAATGATCCCATGAACATTCTGCAACGGCTGGAAGATTTTGCTCCGGAATTGATTCTAATGGACTTGTATATGCCTGGCTGCAATGGCCATGAACTCGCATCCGTTATCCGCCAGCAGGAAATATATTCCGGCATCCCCATTGTCTTCCTGTCCGGCGAGGACAATGTGGATGTTCAATTGGGGGCCATGGAATATGGCGGCGATGACTTTCTGACCAAACCGATACGTCCCGCTCACTTGATTTCATCGGTTCGGGTGCGCAGCCAGCGGTTCCGCAGTTTGCGTTCCCGCATGATCCGCGACAGCATGACCGGATTGCTCAATCACACGACCACCCAGGAATTCCTGAAAAACGAAATTGGCCGTGCCCAGCGGGAAAAAACGACCCTCACGGTGGCCTCCCTCGACATCGATCATTTCAAGGCTGTCAACGATACCTATGGCCACGCGGTTGGCGACAATGTCATAAAAAGCCTGTCCCGGTTGCTCAAACAAAGACTGCGCGGCGTCGATATCATCGGCCGCATGGGGGGCGAGGAATTTGCCGCCATCCTGGTCGGCGCGTCGATTGAAAAGGCCGACGAAATATTGAATGAAATCCGCCAGTCTTTTTCCGACATTGGCCAGTTTGGCGATGGCCAGGAATTTTCCGTCACTCTCAGTTGTGGAATTTCCGGCTATCCGGCCTTTTCGACCCATGTGGACCTTCTCGAAGCCGCCGACAAGGCGTTGTATGAAGCCAAACACAGTGGCCGCAACAAGGTCGTTACCGCCTAGAAAAGATCAATAATATCAGCAACATCGGCGATTGATTGCGCCCCCACGGCCTGGTAGGCCGGGTCCGCCAGGGCCAGGGCTTGTTCGTGTTCGCCCTCGCGCCGGCCATGGCCGGTCAGCACATGAACGCCACCGGCCAGACCGGCATTTTTTCCCGCCAACACGTCCCCGGCCCGGTCACCGACGATCCAGGATCGGCGCAAGTCAATATTCATCGTGTTGGCGGCCCCCAGCAACATGCCGGGATTGGGCTTGCGGCACGGATGATCGCCCTGATCGTAGGGCGGCTTGCCATTTTCATGAAAAGGGCAGGCATAGACCCCATCGACGAAGGCGCCTTCGGCCGCCAGATCGGCAAAAATACGGTCCTGCACGGCGTAAAAATCCGGCCAGCCGAAATAGCCATAGCCGACCCCGGCCTGATTGGTGACGAATATGACCGGAATACCTTTTTGGTTGGCCGCCGCGATGGTCGCCGCAGCACCGGGGATCAGTTCAACGTTTTCGACCTTGTGCAGGTAGTGGGCCTCGATTACGACGACACCATCCCGGTCCAGAAACAAGGCCGGGCGGGCAATGGTTCCGTCGCAGGGTCTGAGCACCTGGGTGAAGACACCCTGATCAAATTCGGCCCCTGGTGGCATTGAGGTGTTCATGACGCCTGGTGTGCGAGGATTTGCCCGACCACATCATCGGCCAGTTCTTCGGGCCTTTCGCCCATGCCGGGCTGGCGAAAATAAACCCGCACCCCCCGCAAAGCCGCTTCCTTGTCCAGGTTCTCTGAAAACTGGCGCAGGGCGGCATTCAGGGTATCCTGGCACAAACTTCGTTGTCGACCCAGCGGCTGACCGCAACAGCCGATGTTGAAAATCATGCCCGTGCCGATGTCCTGCAAGGATTCATAAACCTCCGTGGTTATGTTGATGGCCGTCAGAACGGTATTGTCAAAGGCTCGTTGCCAATCTCCATGATCCAGATCACCGATGCCGCCGTCGGGGGGCGTGGGCAGGGTGTTGATCAGGATGTTGACCTCTTCACATTCCAGCGCCAGGGCGCTCACGTTGATCGCATTGGTGACATCGGTCGGATGGGTTTCCGGTTCGTTTTCATCATCCAGGCCGATCTCCTGAAGGGCGTCTTCCAGATCGGTTTCGTTGCCGTCGGCCAGATGCAGGGTACAGCCTTCGGCGGCCAGGCGTTTGGCAATAGCCAGCCCGAAAGGCGAGGCGGCGCCGATAATCAAAGCCATATTGCCCGACAATTTTTCCAGCTCACTCATATCAGGTCACTCATGTTCAGGGCTCAGGATCGTTGGTTGCAAAGCACGGTCGCTATTGTCCGGGTAATCGAGCGTGTAATGCAAACCCCGGCTTTCCTTGCGCGCCATGGCTGAGCGAATGATCAGGTCGGCCACCTGGGCCAGGTTGCGCAGTTCCAGCAAGTCTCTGCTGATGCGATAATTTCCGTAGTATTCGGCGATTTCCCGGCGCAGCAAATCGATCCGGTGGCGGGCCCGTTCCAGCCGCTTGTCGGTACGGACAATGCCCACGTAATCCCACATGAAGCGGCGCACTTCATCCCAGTTGTGGGAAATCACCACGTCTTCATCGGAATCCCGGACCAGGCTTTCGTCCCACGCCGCCAGCGGCGTGGGCGGTGGTATTTGATCAAGGGTGGCGACAATATCCCGCCCGGCCTGGTCCGCCAGCACCAAACATTCCAGCAATGAATTACTGGCGATCCGGTTGGCCCCGTGCAGGCCCGTATAGGCCACTTCGCCGACCGCATAAAGGCCGGCAATGTTGGTTTTTCCGGCCAAATCAGTGATTACTCCACCGCAGGTATAGTGGGCCGCCGGGACCACCGGGATCGGCTGTCTGGTCATGTCGTAACCGAATTCCAGGCAGCGTTTGGCGACGGTCGGGAAATGTTCGGTAATAAAATCGGCAGACCGGTGACTGATATCCAGGTAGACACATTGATCGCCGGTGCGCTTCATTTCGTGGTCGATGGCGCGGGCGACGATATCCCGTGGCGCCAATTCACCCCGATCATCGAACCGGGTCATGAAGCGCTCGCCATTGGCCAACAGCAGATGCCCCCCTTCGCCGCGCACCGCTTCCGTGATCAGGAAAGATTTGGCATCCGGGTGGTACAGGCAGGTCGGATGAAACTGGGTGAATTCCATGTTGGCGACACGGGCCCCGGCGCGCCAGGCCATGGCCATGCCGTCACCGGTCGAGCCGTCCGGGTTCGAGGTATACAGATATACTTTCGACGCCCCGCCCGTGGCCAGCACCACGGCCCTGGCGGCCAAGGCCCGGACCTGGCCATTTTCAATATCCAGAACATAGGCCCCGACGCAATGTCCTGGATGCTCGGTGATCAGATCGACCGCGATATGGTGATCGAGCAGGGTGATGGCAGGGGTACCCTGGACCTGATCGATCAGGGTCGTTTCAACGGCCCGACCGGTGGCGTCGGCGGCATGGATCACCCGCCGGTGGGAATGGCCGCCTTCACGGGTTAAATGATACTCCTCCTCGCCGGTCTCCGGGTTGGCCTCGGTGCTGAAATCGACCCCGTAACCGATCAGCTTTTCAATCGCCTGGCGACCGTTTTCGACAATAAAACGCACGGCCTCGGGATCGCACAAGCCGGCCCCGGCGTCGAGCGTATCCTGGATATGGGAATCCACACTGTCGGTCTCGCCCAGTACGGCGGCGATGCCGCCCTGAGCGTAATAGGTATTGCTTTCCTGCAACGGGCCTTTCGAGATAACGCCGACCCGTCCATGCCGGGCGACGGCCAGGGCCAGAGTCAGTCCGGCCGCGCCGCTGCCGATCACCAGGACATCGAAAGTGCTTTCTGCGTTCATGGACCACAACATAAGCAAAAGCTAACGTTATCACCAGACTCTAGTTGGAACAGGGGACCGGGCGGTCCTATGATGCCTTCAGGGAGGAGCAAATGCCAATTATCAACAGGATTGCCGACTTTCAGGATGACATGAGCCAGTGGCGGCGGGATTTGCACGCCCATCCGGAAACCGCCTTTGAAGAAATCCGAACCTCGGACATCGTCGCCACCAGGCTGGCCGAATTCGGCATCGACGTGCATCGCGGCCTGGCCGAAACCGGCGTCGTTGGCACGTTAAGCAACGGCGCCGGGCGATCGATCGGATTGCGCGCCGATATGGACGCGCTCGATGTTCCGGAAGCCAATGATTTCGCCCATAAATCGACCATTGATGGCAAGATGCACGCCTGTGGCCACGACGGCCACACCACCATGTTGCTGGGCGCGGCCCGGTATCTGGCGGAAACCCGGAATTTCAAGGGCACGGTGCAGTTTATCTTCCAACCGGCGGAAGAAAATGAAGGCGGCGGCCGGGTCATGGTCGAACAGGGCTTGTTCGATAAATTTCCCGTCGATGCGGTCTACGGTATGCACAACTGGCCGGGCCAGGAGGCCGGTATTTTTGCCGTCACGGCGGGGCCGCTGATGGCGGCATTCGATATTTTCGAGCTGACCCTTACCGGTCGCGGTGCCCACGCCGCCATGCCCCACACGGGCATCGATCCGATTCCCGTCGCCGCCGAAATTGTCGGTGCCTTGCAGACCATCGTCAGCCGCCAGACCGATCCACTGGATTCCGCCGTGGTCACGGTGACCCAGTTTCACGGCGGTGATGCCTGGAACGTCATTCCCGACCGGGTCGTCTTGCGCGGCACGGCCAGGGCTTTCCGCCCGGAAATCCAAGACGCTATCGAACCATCCATCAGGCGCATCGCCGAAGGTATTTGTCAGGCCCATGAATGCCAGGTGGAATTCTGGTACGAACGGCGCTATCCGCCGACCATCAACGAACCCAGGGCGACCGAGGCGGCCCGGCGGGCGGCGCAAGATGTCACCGGGGCCGACCGGGTCATCGCCGACCCGACCCCGACCATGGGGGCCGAAGACTTCGCCTTCATGTTACAGGCCAGGCCCGGTTGCTACGTATGGCTCGGCAATGGACCGGGCCGGGACGGCTGTATGCTGCACAACCCCAATTACGATTTCAACGACGAGATACTGGCGGTCGGCGCCAGCTACTGGGCGCGGCTGGTCGAGTTGGAATTGGCTTAGCGATTTACCGGCCAGTCCTGCCGGGTGTGGTGAATGTAGAGAATTTCGATGATCTCCACTCTAATGCGATAGGCAACGATGTAGGGGTGTTTGTCGATCACCAGTTCGCGGGTGTTTTGCCATCGACCGGGGCGGCCCATGAAAGGTGTTTGTTCAAGATGGGCGATTGCTTCCAACACGACCGTCTTTACTTTGCGTGCGCCGGCAGGAGACCGCTTCAGTAAATATTCAATGTGTTGGCAAAATGAGTCTCTGGCGGGTTGCGTCCAGAGAATCGTCATGCGCCTTGTTTGCTCAGCAATGCCTCAAGATCGGCTTCGACGCTCTCGTGGGAAACCACATCTCCCCGGTCGGCGGCATCAATGCCTCTGCGGACACCTTCAAGAAAGGTATATTCGTCCTTTATGTAGGCTTGAATAGCCTGGGTCATATGCCAGGATCGCTTGCGATCAGTTGCCTTGGCGATCTCGTCTAGTTTTGAAATGTCGGTTTCATTGAGCCGAACGGTCAAAGGGTGAACCATCGTAACCTCTAATAATGCTATTGTAATCTATATAACTACAATAGCATTATTTCATAGATACAATCCAGTTACTCGACAAAAATGCCTGCGACCCCGCATTACAAGATCGGCAGGGTGACCATTGCTATGTATCAGGCGGCACGCACTTTTATCAGGCGGCGGATTTGTTTCCCGGCTTTTTTTTCGACCTGGGCCAGGTCAAATGCCGATTGCATGTTAAGCCAGAATTCAGGTGATCCGTCGAAATAGGCGGCCAGGCGAATGGCCGTGTCAGGGGATATGCCACGGCGACATTTGATGATCTGGTCGATGCGTGAGGCCGGAACTGCCAACGTAATCGCCAGCGCATTTGCGCTCATGCCGAGTTCAGCCAGTTCATCCTTGAGGATTTCGCCGGGGTGTGTCGAAACGGGCATTTGTGATCTTTGCTCAGTTTATGCAACCGGTAGCTGGCCAGTCGGGGCAGGTCATTCAAAGTTTTGGCAGCATTCAAAATATTAAAAATCCTGACGGCTCGTTTACTATCGAGCCCTCTAAATCCCTTCGGATTTCCTGTATCGTGAACCCGTTGCGTTTTGGAATTCCGATAACTCTTGATCATTTAAGTAGAGTATACCGTTTGACGTTTAACGTCAAACGGTATACGGCAATTTTTGATTCCTACTCCGCGAAAAAGGCCTGCAAACCCGTTTGCGCCCGGCCCAGGATCAGGGCGTGAATGTCGTGAGTGCCTTCGTAGGTGTTGACGGTTTCCAGATTGACCATGTGGCGGATGACGTGGAATTCATCGGAAATACCGTTGCCGCCGTGCATGTCGCGCGCCATACGGGCGATGTCGAGGGACTTGCCGCAGGAATTGCGCTTGATCATGGATATGTTTTCCGCCGCACAGGTGCCATCATCGAGCATCCGCCCGACCCGCAGACAGGCTTGCAGGCCGAGCGTGATTTCCGTTTGCATGTCGGCCAGTTTCAACTGGATCAACTGATTGGCGGCCAGGGGACGACCGAACTGTTTGCGGTCGAGCGTATACTGACGCGCCGCGTGCCAGCAGAATTCGGCCGCGCCCAACGACCCCCAGGCGATGCCGTAGCGGGCCTTGTTGAGGCAGCCGAAGAGACCCGCCAGGCCCTCGGCCCCGGGCAGCATGTTATCCTTTGGGCAAAACACCCGGTCCATCATGATTGACGCCCTGAGTGACATTTTGCCTTCGATCTTGGGCGTCGACAGGCCGTCCATGCCGCGCTCCAGGATAAAGCCGCGAATAACCCCGTCGAGCTTGCCCCAGACGACAAAGACATCGGCGATGGGGGAATTGCTGATCCACATCTTGTTGCCGGTCAGGGTGTATCCGCCATCGACCTTTTCGGCCCGTGTTTTCATGCCGCCGGGGTCCGATCCGTGATCCGGCTCGGTCAGGCCGAAACAGCCGATCCATTCACCGGTCGCCAGTCTGGCCAGGTATTTCTGCCGCTGATCTTCGCTGCCGTAGGCGTGAATCGGGTGCATGACCAGGGACGACTGCACGCTCATCGCCGAGCGGTATCCGGAATCAACCCGCTCGACTTCCCGTGCGGCCAGGCCGTAGGACACATGATTGACCCCGGCGCAGCCATATTGTTCCGGCAGGGTCGATCCCAGCAGGCCGAGAGCGCCCATTTCGAACATGATATCCCGGTCGAAATGCTCATTCCGATTGGCCTCCAGAATACGCGGCATCAACTTGTCTTGCGCGTAATCTCGGGCGCTATCACGGACCAGGCGTTCTTCCTCGCTCAATTGTTGATCCAGCAGGAAGGGGTCATCCCATTGGAAGGTGGGGCGGGGGCTTGATGAGGCGTTCATGAACTGGGAATCCTTATTGTTTATTGTCGGTCTTGATTGCGAATTCGTTTGCCATCCAGATAGGTATCGGTGGCGATCATGGTGACGCCGGTAACCGGCTGGCCGGCGCGTTTACGGGTTATCGACAGCACGTTCAGGGAAATACCGCCCGAAGGCCACCACTGAAAATGACAGCGCCGCTCGCCAGCCGCCCCGGCGGAACAATCACTGGTGCCGGGCTTGCCATGGCGGCGGCCTATATCTTCGACGATGTCGGTTTCGGTCTTGCCCTTGAAAACCTGATCGTAACGGATACGATAGGCCTTGTCGCGGCCATTGATGGAGACGAACCAGACCGTATAGCGGGCCCCGCCGGTTTTGAACGTGGCAATTTTTTCACCGCGAACCAGGCTCGTCAGGTCCAGATTGGGATGCTTTTTTTCGACCATTTCCGGGTCCATGCCAAATTCAACACCGCCCATCTCGAAACTGCTGCCGGTTTTAACCTTTAAATTGAAGAACTTGCGCCAATCCACATCATTGCCAATGCCGCTCTGGTAGGCCAAGAAAAAGACCAGAGCCAGGGAACTCAGGACGGTCAGGATGACCAGCGAGGAAAAGCTCTTTTTCGACTCATCCACCTGGCGTCGACCCGCCGCCAGTCTCCTGTCGCCCCTGCGTCGGTCCTGATCCATGAATTAATCCCCTGTACCCTGCCAGCGTTCGACCAATTGATGGTCGATAGCCAGATGGTCGAGCGCCCGGCCAACCGTGTGGCGGACGATATCGTCGATGCTTTGCGGACGGTGATAAAAAGCGGGCAGGGGCGGCATGATGGTGGCACCGTAGTCAGCCGCCCGCATCATCAGTTCCAGATGGCCCTTGTGCAGCGGTGTTTCGCGCACCAGCAGCAGCAGTGGCCGACGCTCTTTCAGGGTCACATCGGCGGCCCGGATCAACAGGTTGTGGTCGAAACTGTTGGCAATGCCGGACAGGGTCTTGACCGAACAGGGGGCGACGACCATGCCCCTGGTGCGGAACGAGCCCGATGATATGGCCGCGCCAATGTCCTTGATGTTATGGCTGACGGTGGCCAGGGCGCGCACATCGTCGAGCGAGTAATCGGTCTCGATATGGAGCGTCTGAATACCGGCCTCGCTGATGATCAGGTGGCTTGGCTGACCCATTTCCTGCAAGGCCCTGAGGATTTCAATGCCGTAAATGACGCCGGTTGCGCCGGAAATTCCGACCACCACCGGGTCCGGGTTGGATTTTGCCATCAGTGTTTTACTCGCTGCGTTATTGACGGCTCCATACTTACTTGTTTGTCGCGGCAGAGAAAAGGCGTTATAGAAAATCATGTTCAGGATTTTTATTGCCATCGCCGTGCTGGTCCTTGTCAGCGCCTGTGCCCAACCGGCCTATGTATACAAGGAAGGCGAGTTTGATCGCAGTTCGCCGAATTACGGCAAGGAACTGATCGATATGCCAGGCGTCACCATTTGCTACAGTTCGCGTGGTTCGACTCCCGCCCAGGTGCGTGCCCTGGCACTCGAAGAATGCGGCAGGTTTGGTAAATCGGCCCGGTTTGTCAAACAGGACTACG
>CBFDVE010000066.1:0-9481 GCA_965613205.1 uncultured Rhodospirillaceae bacterium | reverse complement strand
CATCACCAACGGCAAGCGTTTGGCCGTCACCATCCCGGCGGGCACTAAAAATGGCCAGATCTTGCGCCTGAAAGGTCAGGGCATGGGGGGCCTGGGGGGCGGTGCCAACGGCGACGCCCACATCGAAATTGTGGTCCAGCCCGATGCCCTGTTCCGCCGCGAAGGACATCATATTCTGATGGAGTGCCCGGTAACCTTGAGCGAGGCGGTAAAAGGCGCCCGTATTGAAGTGCCGACATTGCATGGCCCGGTCACCGTGATCGTACCGGCCGGGTCGAACACCGGCACCACCTTGCGCCTGAAAGGCAAAGGCGTACAACCTGGCAAGAGCAAAACCAAAGGCGATCAATTGATCACCCTGAAAGTCGTCCTGCCGAAATCGCCCGATGATGAATTGAAAGAATTTATTGGCAATTGGGATAATAACTACGATGTCAGGTCCACTGGCGCCTTCGGCAAATGGGGCATTCGTAAAGCCGATGCGGATTAGGGCCCTGAAAATCAACAGGGATTGAAACGCTCGACCAAAAAATCCACATAGGCCCGTACTTTAGCCGGTAGATGTCGGGAATGGGGATAGACCACGAAGATCGATAAATCGGTTTCTTCGAAATCCTGCAATACGGCCCGCAACCGACCGCTGCGCAGTTCTTTTTCGACAATGAAATCCGGCCCCATGTATAAGCCGACCCCGCCCACGGCGACGGCCCGCAAAGTGTCGCCGTTGTTGCACCGGAAATTGCCCGAAATCTTAACCGCCATTGGGCCATCGGACCCGCGAAAATGCCATTCTTCCCGTTTCAGCAGGTAAGCGTAGATCAGGCAATTGTGATTTTTCAGGTCATCGGGTGTTTGCAAGGGCGGATGGCGACGCAGGTAACCGGGCGTGGCACACACCACCGGGCGCACGGCGGCCAGTTTGCGCGCGATCAGGCTTGAATCTGGCAGATGGGCGATGCGAATGGCCAGGTCGTAGCCATCGCGGATCAAATCGACCAGGTCGTCGTTTAAATCCAGTGCCACCTTCAGGTCAGGATACAGCGCCATGAAAGCCGGTATGGCCGGGGCCAGGTGACCAATACCAAGTGACATAGGGGCATTGATTCTAAGGGTGCCGTGTGGTTCGCTGCGCCGACTGCTGGCTTCCTGTTCGGCATCTGTTAAATCGGCAACAATGTGAACGGCCCGTTGATAGAACCGGGCACCGACCTCTGTCAGGCTTAATCGCCGCGTTGTCCGATTAAGCAAACGTGATCCCAGCCGGGCTTCCAGGCGGGATATCTGCTTGCTGATTGTCGATTTCGAGACCCCCGATTGCCGTGCCGCGAGCGAAAAACTGCCGCCATCGACGACCCTGACAAAGGCCTCCAGTTGGCTCAGGTCCGTCATCTTGAAAACTCCCTATTGTTTCCTGTTAGAAACAATATTATTCCGTTTTGGTATATTATCAATAAATCAATGACCCTGTATCACTTGGACCTTCGCAACATCATGCAAACGTTCATTGTACAGGAGAGACCCCATGACCGAACCGACCATCGCCAGCAAAGAACCCATCGCCGTCGATCTGCAAGCCGGTGAAACCTATCACTGGTGTAGCTGTGGCCTGAGCCAAAAGCAGCCGTTCTGCGACGGCAGCCATAAAGACACCGAATTTACCCCGCTGGCCTACACCGCCGAAGAGACCAAAACCGCCTATTTGTGTGCCTGTAAACGCACCAAAGGGCAGCCGTTTTGCGATGGGTCCCACAAGGACCTGTAACACGCTTTATTCATGGCAGGGCTTTCGTGTACCATGCGCTCGACACTTGGGTCGAATCTGCATGGCATAAAAACGAGGGGCCGATGTCGTCTAACGAGCAATTAATGAAGGGCAAAAAAGGGTTGATCATGGGCGTCGCCAATGATCATTCCCTGGCCTGGGGAATTTCCCGCACCCTGCACGCGCACGGGGCGGAACTGGCCTTTACCTATCAGGGCGAAATGTTGAAAAAGCGGGTCGGCCCACTGGCCGAACGAGTCGGCTCCGATATCATGCTGGAATGCGATGTGACCGATACGGCCAGCATCGACGCCGTTTTCAACGAGATTGCAAAGCGCTGGGGCAAGATCGATTTTCTGGTCCACGCCATTGCCTATTCAGACAAGCAAGAACTGAAAGGCCGCTACGTCGATACCAGCCGGGACAACTTCAACCGGTCGATGGATATTTCGTGCTATTCCTTTACCGCCATTTGCCAACGGGCCGAACGGCTGATGACCGATGGCGGCTCGGCCATCACCCTGACCTATTACGGGGCCGAACGGGTCATTCCCCACTACAACGTCATGGGCGTGGCCAAGGCGGCCCTGGAAGCCAGCGTGCGCTATCTGGCCGAAGACCTGGGCCGCAGCAAAATCCGAATCAATGCCTTGTCGGCGGGGCCGATGAAAACCCTGGCCGCATCGGGCATCGGTGATTTCCGCTATATCCTCAAATGGAACGAATACAATTCGCCCTTGCGCCGCAACGTCACTCTCGATGATGTCGGCGGTGCCGGATTGTATTTGCTCAGCCACCTTTCCAGTGGTGTCACCGGCGAGACCCATCATGTCGACTGCGGCTATCATGTGGTCGGCATGAAAGCGGTCGATGCACCGGACATAACCCGGGACTAGAAAAATGACGGGCAACACCTTCGGTAAATTTTTCACCGTGACCAGCTTCGGCGAAAGCCACGGCCCGGCGATTGGCTGTGTTATCGATGGGGTGCCGCCGCGCATGGCGCTGTCGCAAGAAGATATCCAGCCCTATGTCGACAAACGCCGCCCCGGCCAGTCCAAATACACCACGGCGCGGCAGGAACCGGACACGGTTGAAATCCTGTCCGGCGTGTTCGAAGGCCAGAGCACGGGCACGCCGATCGGCCTGATGATCGTCAATAAAGACGCCCGGTCGAAAGACTATGGCGAGATCAGGGACAAGTTCCGTCCCGGCCATGCCGATTACACTTATTTTCAAAAATATGGCATTCGGGATTATCGCGGCGGCGGCAGATCGAGTGCCCGGGAAACCGCCATGCGGGTCGCCGCCGGGGCAGTGGCGCGGAAGGTTCTCGACCATGTTCTCGACACCCCGGTGATCATCCGCGCCGCCATGGTGCAAATGGGATCGCTTGGCATCGAGCGGAGCAACTGGGACTGGGACGAAATTTGCAACAATCCTTTCTGCTGCCCGGACGCTGAAGCCGTGAAACCCTGGCAAGATCATCTTGACGAGATCAGGTCACAAGGATCATCGACGGGTGCCGTTATCGAAGTCGTCGCCAGTGGCATCCCTGCTGGTTTAGGCGCCCCCGTGTTCGACCGCCTGGACGCCGACATCGCCAAGGCCTTGATGAGCATTCCGGCGGTCAAGGGTATTGAAATCGGTGCCGGCTTCGATGCCGCCGCCCTGACCGGCCCGGAGAACGCCGATCAGATGAGCATTGGCGAAGATGGCAAGGTCCATTTCGCCAGCAATAATGCGGGCGGCGTGCTGGGCGGAATTTCATCGGGTCAGGATTTGGTCGCCCGCTTTGCGGTCAAGCCGACCAGCAGCATTTCGATGCCGCTTAAATCCGTCAACACCCGGGGCGAAAATGTCGAGATTGCCACCAGGGGCCGCCATGATCCCTGCGTCGGCATTCGCGCCGTGCCCATCGGCGAGGCCATGGTCGCCATTGTCCTGGCCGATCATCTGCTGCGTCACAAGGGCCAGTGCGGCGACTAAAAGAACTTTAAAATAACGGAGACTGCCATGCCGCAACCCGATCATATCGTTCGTATCCCCCTGCCCGGCGAGGAAAATCTGGACAGTGGCTTGAAAAAGTATTTTGCCAAATGCCTGGAGGCCCTCGGCCTGGTGCCCAATGTGTTGAAATCTTTCCTCGGTCACCCGAAAAAACTGTCCAACTTCATCTCGTTCTACAACGACATCATGCTGAACGAAGACGATTGCTCCTTGAGCAAGCTGGAACGGGAAATGATTGCCGTGGTGGTGTCGTCGGCCAACCGTTGTTACTACTGCCTGGTCGCCCATGGTCAGGCCGTGCGCCAGTATTCGAACGATGCCCAACTGGGCGAGATGATGGTGATGAATTACCGGGTCGCCGAACTGCCCGCCGGCCAGCGGGCGATGCTGGATTTCGCCTGGAAGCTGACAACCGACCCCCACGATATCGGCGAACATGATCGTCAGGCCCTGCGCGACGCCGGTTTTTCGAACGATGATATATTCGATATCTGCGACGTGGCCGCCTTTTTCAACTACACCAACCGCATGGCCCATGGGCTCGACATGATGCCCAATCCCGAATATCACGCGCTCAATCGCTGACCGGATAACGCCTTTTCAGGCACCTTCTGCCGTCATTATTTAATTTTACATTTTTATTAGTTATTTTATTATTATTGACAATAAATTTTTGTGTATTATATGAATCACTATGAGCGAAAATGTGAAAAAACCGGACAACATCGAGGCCTTGATTGTCGAGGCTGAACCCCAAACGGTGGCCAAGTGGCTGGCCGACGGGGAGGCCTTGCTGATTGATGTGCGCGAGACCTCGGAATACGAACAAGAGCATATTCCGGGCTCCTTGCTGGTGCCCTTGTCGGCGTTGGAACCGGACAGCTTCCCGCGTATCACGATCAAGAAGCTGGTGCTTCACTGCGCCATCGGCAAGCGCTCGGCGGTCGCCGCCAGGCAATTGATTGAGGCCGGACACACGCCTCCCATCAACATGAAGGGCGGGCTCAAGGCGTGGCGCGAAGCGGGGCTGGAGACGGAAATTTTCGACCTGCCCCCGGCGGCGCCGGAAAAGGCTCCCAAACGGCAACGCATGACCCCGTCGGAGCGGCCACCGGGAGCGATCCTGAAAGAAGAATTTCTCGACCCGCACCAGATCGGCACGGACGAACTGGCCGGTGATTTAGGCCTGCCCGCCGGGCACATTGTGGCCCTGATCGAGGGCGACCGCCCGCTCGACGCCGACCTGGCCTTCCGCCTGGCCCGCTATTTTTCGACCACCGAGGAATTCTGGTTACGCCTGCAAATGGCTTACGATCTGGATCGCACCGGCCAACGTTGCGGCGATGAAATCCGCAAAATCACCCCGCGCAAAGACAAGCCGACAATAAACAAGATAGCCGAACCGGAAAACTCAGTCGCTTAGTCGAGTGTCCCGCCAATCAGAAATTCGATATTTCCTTCCGGCCCCTTAATCGGGCTTGCGGTGGTGCCGATGACATGCCAGCCCGGCAGGTCCGCCAGCCAGCAACTGATTTTTTCGACCACTTCTGTGTGCAACTCCGGGTCACGGACGACGCCGCCCTTGCCGACCCGGCCCTTGCCCACTTCGAACTGGGGCTTGATCAGGGCGATCAGGCGGGCGTTCGGTGCGGCCAGGGCCAGGGCGGCGGGCAGCACCGTTTGCAGACCAATAAAACTGGCGTCGCAAACGATCAAATCAACGGGGTCGGGAATTTGTTCCGGGCTCAGATTGCGCGCATTGAATTTTTCGATCACCACCACCCGGTCATCCTGTCTGAGTTTCCAGGCCAGTTGGCCATGACCCACATCGACCGCATAAACCTTGCCCGCCCCATGGCTCAGCAATACATCGCTGAACCCGCCGGTCGAGGCGCCCACGTCCAGACAGGTCAGTCCGGTCGGGTCTATTTGGAATTGGTCCAGTCCGTGAGCCAGCTTCAGGCCGCCACGGGACACCCACGGATGTTCCTGGCCCTTGATTTCAATGGCCAGGTCCGGGGCCACCTGTTGCCCGGCCTTGTCGAGCCGCCGGGTTTCGCTGTAGACGTGACCGGCCATGATCAATGCCTGGGCCCTGGCCCGGCTTTCGACCAGCCCCCGCTCGACCAGCACCTGGTCCAAGCGCCGTTTGCCGGGCTTGCTCATGGCGAGGTCTTTCAGGCCTGGGCCGGTTCGACCACGTCTTCGGCCTCGTCATGATCAAGCGCCAGCAGCGCGGTGGTAACGATATAGGGGGCGGTCAGACCGGCTTTTTCGTACTGCACCGCCGGGCTGTCGTGATCGATCATCTTGTCGGGTAAGGTCATCACCCGCAGCCGCACATTACCATCGAGCAATCCCGAAGCGGCGGCAAATTCCAGCACATGGGCCCCGAAACCACCGGGTGAACCTTCTTCGATGGTGATCAGCACGTCGTGGCTGCCGGCCAGTTTGCCGATCAAATCCCGATCGAGAGGTTTGGCGAACCGGGCGTCCGCCACGGTAACGGAAATACCCCTGGCCGACAATTCATCGGCGGCTTTAAGGCTCTCCTGCAAACGACCGCCCAGGCTGAGGATCGCCACTGTATTGCCCCGGCGGATGATACGGCCCTTGCCGATTTCCAGTGCCTCGCCTTTTTCCGGCAAATCGACGCCAACCCCTTCACCACGGGGATAGCGGATAAAGCTGGGGCCATCATCGATGGCGGCGGCGGTCGCCGTCATGTGCATCAATTCCGCTTCATCGGACGGGGCCATGACGACGACGCCCGGCAGGCAACACAAATAGGCCAGATCGTAAACCCCGGCATGGGTGGCCCCATCGGCCCCGACCAGCCCGGCCCGGTCAAGCGCGAACCGCACCGGCAGTTTTTGCAGCACCACATCGTGGATCAGTTGGTCGTAGCCCCGTTGCAGGAAGGTGGAATAAATTGTCGCGAACGGCTTGAAACCTTCGCTGGCCAGTCCGGCGGCGAAGGTCACTGCGTGCTGCTCGGCGATGCCCACATCGAAACAGCGATCCGGGAACGCCTGGCCGAAATCATCCAGCCCCGTGCCCGATGGCATGGCCGCCGTGATGGCGACTATTTTTTCATCGGCCCGGGCTTCCGCAATCAGGCCCTTGGCGAACACCTTGGTGTAGCTGGGTGCGTTGCTTTTGGCCTTGACCTGCTTGCCGGTGATCAGGTCGAACTTGCCGACTCCGTGGTATTTGTCCGGCGCGTTTTCCGCCGGACCGTAACCGTGACCTTTTTGCGTCACCACATGCAACAGCACCGGTCCCGGCAGTTCATCATCGCGCAGATTTTTCAGCACCGGCAGCAGGTGATCTAAGTTGTGGCCATCGACCGGCCCGACGTAGAAAAACCCCATTTCTTCAAACAGGGTGCCGCCGGTGACCATGCCACGGGCGTATTCCTCGGCCCGACGGGCCATGTCTTCCATGCGCTGGGGCAGTTTCTTGGTCATTTCGCGGGCGAAATTGCGTAAGGAACGATAAGACTTGGATGAAATCAGACGCGACAGATAGGCGCTCATGGCCCCCACCGGCGGGGCGATCGACATGTCGTTGTCATTCAAAATAACGATCATCCGGGTATCCATGGAGCCGGCGTTGTTCATGGCTTCGTAGGCCATTCCGGCGCTCATGGCGCCATCGCCGATGACGGCGATGACATTGTTGTCTTGGCCCCGGAAATCCCGCGCCACGGCCATGCCCAGCCCGGCGGAAATGGATGTGGAACTGTGCCCGGCCCCGAACGGATCATAGTCGCTTTCGCCGCGTTTGGTGAAGCCCGACAAACCGCCGCCCTGACGCAGGGTTAACATGCGGTCGCGCCGTCCGGTCAAAATTTTATGGGGATAACATTGATGGCCGACATCCCAGATCAGACGGTCACGCGGCGTCTCGAACACATGATGCAGGGCCACGGTCAATTCGACCACGCCCAGGCTGGCGCCCAGATGACCGCCGGTAATCGACACCATACGAATGGTTTCCCGGCGCAATTCATCGGCCAACTGGCGCAATTGGGCATCGGAATAGTCGCGCGTATCGGCGGGACTTTTCACCTGATCCAGCAAGGGAGTTTGTTTGTCGTCGCTCAAAATCTTTATCCTGAAACGCCTAAGCGCTCCTTGTTACCACAAATTCGGCCAGTTGACGCAAAGGGTCCGCTTTTTCGTCAAAAAGATCAAGATGCTCAGAGGCCTGAACCGCCAGCAGGTCGGCCTGATCCCGCGCCCGGTCGGCCCCCAGCAGGGAAACAAATGTCGCCTTGCCCGCCCGCGCATCCTTGCCCGCCCCTTTGCCCAGGGATTTTTCGTCACCCACCACGTCCAGCAAATCATCGACCATCTGGAACACCAGGCCAAGATCATGGGCATAGGCTTGCAGGGCTAACCTGGCTTCCGACGAGGCCTTACCCAGGATCGCCCCGGTTTCACACGACACCGCAATCAGCATACCGGTTTTCATGCGCTGCAAACGGGTGATTTCGGGCATGTTCAGGGTCTGGTGTTCGGCCACCAGATCAAGCATCTGGCCGCCGACCATGCCGTCAGGCCCGGCGGCATGGGCCAGGGCCAGCACCAGATCGGCCCGCACTTTCGGATCGTCATGGGTTTTTTCGTGGGCCAGAATTTCAAAGGCCCTGGTCAACAACCCGTCACCGGCCAGAATTGCCGTCGCCTCGTCGAATTCCTTGTGACAGGTCGCCCGGCCCCGGCGCAAATCGTCGTCGTCCATGGCCGGCAAATCATCATGGACAAGGGAATAGCAATGGACCATTTCGACGGCGGCGGCGACGCGCAGGGCCGATTGGTGATTGACATCGAACAACCCGGCGCTGGCAACCACCAGAAACGGCCTGATCCGCTTGCCCCCCTCCAGGGTCGAATAGCGCATGGCCTCGATCAGCCGGGCTTCCGGGTCGGCATGGTTTTGCAACAGAGTGTCCAGTGTTTCATTGACATCTTCTGCTGTTATCGAAAGAGCATTCTCGAATTCGGACATTTAGTCGGCGGGTTCCAGTCCCGGTGCCCCATCGGGGCCAAGGACAACCTGTTCGACCCGTTGCCGGGCCTGTTGCAGTTTGGCTTCGCAGTGGCGTTTCAAATGGGCGCCGCGCTCGTAGGCTTTAATCGAGGCATCCAGTTCGCCGGCCCCTTCTTCCAACTCGCGGACGATGTCTTCGAGCTGTTCCAGGGCGTCTTCGAAACTGAGTTTGGCGATATCTGCCGGGAGTGAGTTTTTTGCCATAATCCCTATCTTCTAATCGCCTGTGCCAGCCGGGGCAACCTTCTATTTTTTCATCAGTTCCGCCACATGCACGGCGCTGCTGGCGGCCAGGGCTTCCAGGTTGTAGCCCCCTTCGAGAACAGATACCACCCGGCCCTTGCAGCAGTCATCGGCGACGGCCAGCAATTCAGCGGTGACCCAGGCGAAATCCTCTTCCTCCAGGTTCAATTGGGCCAGGGGATCATCCCGGTGCGCATCAAAACCGGCGGATATCATCAGAAAATCCGGTCGCCAGGCTCTTAATGCTGGTAGTATTCGCGTCGAATAAGCAGCCCGGAAGGTCGCCGAGCCGGAATCGGGCGGCAGTTCGGCATTGACGATGTTGTCGTAATTGCCGGTTTCCGATTGCCGGCCCGTGCCCGGGTAGCACGGCGACTGATGGGACGAGGCATAGAACAGGTCTTGATG
>CBFDVE010000065.1:0-9517 GCA_965613205.1 uncultured Rhodospirillaceae bacterium | reverse complement strand
CCGAAGCTTTCCCGGCTCATATCCAAATCGGTGGTGATAGGCCCCATGAACAGGCCGAACGACGACCTTAAACCCATGGTCATGCTGATCACGAAGGCCCCGCAGATGACCAGGATCATGGTGTTGCGGCGCATGTAGTCGAGCACATTCAAGATAGACCGATCCTTCTCGTTTTTTTAAGCCGCCGACTGTTTTACCCTGGGGCGGCTGAGCACCAAGACATTGCCACCCAGGACCAGCAGCATACCGGCGAAGGTTGCACCCGACCACTGGAAATCCTCAAACAGCGTCGATAATCCGAGCGCAATAATGGGGAACAGTACGGTGGCATAGGCCGCCTTGTCGGCACCAATGCGGCCTAGCAAAGTCAGGTAGAAACCAAACCCGAAGACCGACCCGAACAGGGCCAGGTAGGCTAGCGACCCCACGTAAGCCGAGGTCATTTCAAAATCAAAATCCTGACCGCCGGCGAGGGCGAACAGGACCATGAACAAGGTCCCGTAACTCATGCCGTAAGCATTGCCCTGCAATACGGGCAGGCCCTGGCGCTGGTTGCGCACCGAGGCCATATTACCGAGCGAGGCCAGGACCGTGCCAACGATGCACAGGATCAATCCAAGCGAGCCGTCCCGTGCCATATCAAAAGCCATCACTTCGGGCCAGAAGACAACGGTCAAACCGGCAATGCCCACGGCCGCACCCAGGGCCACCCAGGGCTTGATCGGGTTGCCCATCAGGATGGCGCCGAAAATAATGTTGGTCACCACGATGCCGGAAAAGACCACGGCAACCAGGCCGGTGGTCATGTAGCCCGTGGCCACGTAAAAGGCAAAGTAGTTGGCCGAAAACAGAAAAAATCCGAGCAAGGCAAAGCCCATGTGCTGGGCCAGGCTGAACCGCATGGGCCGTCGCTGAACGACGCAATAGACCAGCAGAATCGTCGCCGCCAGGGCGAAGCGATAGGCGATAGAGACTTCCGGGGCGACGACCCCAAGCTGGAATTTAATGGCCAGCCAGGTCGAGCCCCAGATCAAGACAGTCCCCAGGTACAAAAGCGCGATGGTCATGGACGCTTTTAGCTTTTCCAGAAGGGCTTTGTCGATTCCCGCATGGCATCGGCCCGGTCGATGCCGATATCGCGCAACATCTGGTGGCTCATGACGGCCAGGTCCCGGCGACCGGAACTGCGCTGCTGCCAGGTGTAGACAACGTCAAGCAGGCGACCCGGCAGGGTGGTCAGGGTCTGGGCTTTTTCGATGGCGACATATTGACGGTTGAAAACGGTGGTATTCATGATCGTTGGCTCCTGGTGAATGGGTTGTGATTGATCCGGACAGTAGCCGCAGGCCGGAAGCCTGACAAACGATGTTAATTCATTTACTCATTAGAAAATATAATTTAAAATTGATCTTTAAAAACCGTTATACTATTGATACTAAATAAAACACGAAATTGTATCGATACATCATTACCAGTTTCTCATAAACAAAAGTTGGATAAAAATTCGTGTCACGCCGCCTGCCACCGCTTAATTCCCTGAAGGCTTTCGAGGCCGCCGCCCGGCACCTGAGCTTTACCCGGGCGGCCCAGGAACTGAATGTCACCCAGGCCGCCATCAGCCATCAGATCAAGGGACTGGAAGACCGTTTGGGGGTGCTTTTGTTCCGCCGTTTGAACCGGGCCCTGCTGTTGACCGACGAAGGCCAGACCCTGTTGCCGCCGACCAGCGAGGCGCTGGACATGCTGGCCGGGGCCATCGACAGGCTGGGCGCACAGGACCGGGCCGGGGTGCTGACGCTGAGCACGCTGGATTCCATTGCCGCCTCGTGGCTGGTGCCCCGCATCGGCAAGTTCAGGGCCTTGCATCCGGATATCGAAGTGCGCATTTCATCGACCGATACGCTGGTTGATTTTTCCGGCGATGGCATCGACATGGCCCTGCGTTACAGCGGCGGCAAGACACCGGGGGTGGAAAGCGTGTTGCTGATGACCGAAACCCAGTTCCCGGTGGTCAGCCCGTTGTTGCTGGAAAAAATCGGCCCCCTGAAAAAGCCATCGGACCTGGCAAAGTTTCCCTTGCTGCATGACGACATGCGCAACGACTGGGCGGCCTGGATGAAACATGCCGGGGTGCCCGCGATCGATGTCAGCCGGGGACCGTCGTTCTCTCATTCCAACCATGTTCTGGTCGCCGCCATGGCCGGTGAAGGGGTGGCCTTGGGCCGCAGCGTGCTGGTCGTCGACAGTCTTTCCTCCGGGCTGCTGATCAAGCCCTTTGACATTGATCTTTCCGTCCATCATGCCTATTGGGCGGCCTATCCCAAGGCCTCGTCCGGGCGACCGAAAATCATCGCCTTTCGCGACTGGCTGATCGATCAGGCGGCGGAAACCCAGGCCAGCGTGGCTAAACATATAGGAGAGCCCCCATGAGCAACCCTTTCATCATCGCCATCAAAACCGATCCGCAGAAATTCCTGGCGGAACTGGATACCGGGGAGCTGACAGCGGTGGTCGAGGGCTGCGTTAAAGTGCTGGAAGGGCGGGCCCGCGAAGGAGACAGCGCCGCCGCCCCGGCTCTGCAATCGCTCTATCGCGCCGTCGCCAATATCGAAATCTAGCAAGGAATTAGAATGCGCGCCATCATCTGCAATGAATGGGGAGAACCGGACTCTCTGGTGTTACAGGATATGCCCGACCCCACCGCCGGTCCGGGCCAGGTCGCCATTGAAATCCACGCTTGTGGCCTGAATTTTGCCGACACCCTGATGATCACCGGCAAGTATCAGGTGCGACCGGATTTTCCCTTCAGTCCGGGCCTGGAAGTGGCCGGGAAGATCTCCGCCCTGGGCGAGGGCGTGACCTCGGTGCAGATAGGTGACCGGGTGATTGGCCTTGTTTCCTACGGTGGATTTGCCGAAACGGTGGTCGCTGAAACGGGTAGCATTTACCCTATTCCCGATAGCCTGACCTATGCCCAGGCCGCCGGATTCCCGGTCGCCTATGGGTCTTCTCACATCGCGCTTGATCACGTCGCCGGGCTAACTGAGGACCAGACTTTGGTGGTGTTCGGGGCCGCCGGGGGTGTCGGCTTAACCGCCGTTGAAATCGGCAAGATGATGGGGGCGAGCGTTATCGGCGTGGCCAGTGGCGACGAAAAAATGCAGGTGGTGCGCGATTACGGTGCCGACCATGTGATCGACTACCGGACCGACGACATCCGCGCCCGCATCAAGGACCTGACCGACGGGCGCGGCGGTGATGTGTTCTATGACCCGGTCGGTGGCGAGATGTTCGAAGCGGCGTTGAAGTCAACGGCCGTTGGCGCTCAAATCATCGTCGTCGGTTTCGCCAGCGGCGCCATCCCGCAAATTCCGGCCAATTACCTGCTGATTAAAAACATCACCGTGCACGGCTACTTCTGGGGCGGCTACCGAACCTACAAGCCCGAGGTCATGCAGGCCTCGATGGACCAATTACTGGCCTGGGCGGGCGAGGAAAAACTAAACCCCCACATCGCCCATACGTTCCCCCTGGACCGGGCCGCCAGCGCCCTGAAAATGCTGACCGGACGCAAGTCCATGGGCAAGACAGTGCTGGTTGTCCGATGAGGGAACAATCAGTCTTTCAGTTCCGCCAAATCGGCAAATAATTTCAGGGCCTGGGGATTGGCCAGCGCTTCCTTGTTTTTGACCGGGCGACCGTGGACAACGTCCCGGACCGCCAGTTCGGTGATCTTGCCGGATTTTGTGCGCGGGATATCGGCGACCTGGATGATCTTTGCTGGCACATGGCGGGGCGTGCAGTGGGTGCGGATTTCTTTTTTGATCCTGTCACGTAGAGCATCCTCCAGAGTCAGGCCCTGGCGCAGGACAACGAACAGGATGATCCGGGTATCGTTATCCCATTGTTGGCCGATGACAATGCCTTCCGTGACTTCTTCCAGCTTTTCCACCTGGCGGTAAATTTCCGCCGTGCCGATGCGCACGCCGCCCGGATTCAAAGTGGCATCGGAGCGGCCATAGATGATGATGCCGTCGTGATCGGTGATTTCGATATAATCACCATGACACCAGATGTTAGCAAATTTTTCGAAGTAGGCGGCGTGATAGCGGGAACCGTCGTCGTCCTTGAAAAAACACAGCGGCATGGTCGGGAACGGGCGGGTGCAGACCAGCTCGCCCTTATGGCCGCGCACCGGGTTGCCGTCATCGTCGAAAACCTCGACCGCCATGGCGAGCGCGCGGGTTTGAATTTCGCCCTTCCACACAGGCAGATTGGGATTGCCGATAACGAAGCAGGCCATCAGGTCGGTGCCGCCGGCGATGGAGGCCAACTGCATGTTGGTCTTGACGTGATCGTAAACCCAGGTGAACGCGTTCGGGGCCAGGGGTGACCCGGTCGACATAAGCAGCCGCACCGAGGCCAGGGAATGGGTTTGTTTTGGTTCCAGCCCGGCCTTGATCAGGGCGTCGATAAACTTGGCCGAGGTGCCGAAGTGGGTGATTTTTTCGGCGTCCGCATAGTCGAACAGCACATTGCCATCGGGGTAAAAGGGCGAGCCATCGTAGAGCATAAGGGTGGCCTGGCTGGCCAGGGCGGTGACCAGCCAGTTCCACATCATCCAGCCGCAGGTGGTGAAAAAGAACAACCGGTCGCCGGGTTTGATGTCGCAATGCAACTGGTGCTCTTTCAAATGCTGCAACAAGGTGCCCCCGGCCCCGTGGACGATACATTTCGGTGCCCCCGTGGTGCCCGATGAATACATGATGTAGAGCGCATGATTGAACTCGAAGTGCTCGAAGACGATCTCGGTGGGTTCGAACGGGGCCGTGAAATCGTCCAGCAGGATGGCGTTTTTGACGCCGTCCAGGGGCGGATTGGTTCGGGTGTAGGCAATGATCACGGCCCGTTGAACGCTCGGCAACTGGTCAAGTATTTCGCTTAGTTTGCCGAGCGAATCGTGGGTCTTGCCATTGTAGTGATAGCCATCGGCGGCGAAGATCACGGTCGGTTCGATCTGGCCGAAGCGGTCGAGCACGCCCTGTACGCCGAAATCGGGCGAACACGACGACCAAATCGCGCCGAGCGAGGTCGCCGCCAGCATGGCGATAATGGCCTCGGGCATGTTGGCCAGGTAGCCGCCGACCCGGTCGCCCTTTTTCAGGCCCAGGGCTTTCAGGGCCTGAACGGTTTGCGATACCTGATCGTAGAGCTGGCCATAGGTCAGGCGTGTTTCGACTTTGTCTTCTCCCCGGAAAACCAGGGCCTCGCCATCGTCGCGGCGGCGCAGCAGATTTTCGGCGAAACTCAGTCGACCTTCGGGGAAGAATTTGGCCCCCGGCATCTTATCCAGGTTTTCAACCACCCTGTCGCCCCAGGTCTCGGCGATGGCCCCGGTATGGTCTTTCAGCGAGACCCAGAATTTTTCAATCTCGGCGATGGAAAAATCATACAGCGCCGCCTCGTCGGGCAAGTAGATGTTCCAGTCGTCCTCTATCGCCAGGCGAAAATCGGTCATGTTGGTGGCGGCAATGCGTTGGTCATCGGGTTGCCAAAGGGGGGTGTCGGTCACGGTTGATTCCTTGGGTTCATTTGCAGGCCGGATTATGTGCCGCCGGGAAAGCGTACGCAACCCGGCTATGCTGTATGGAGTCTGGTCATGGCCGGGACTTCCCCTTAGGTTCCTTCCATGTCAGATCAGCAATATAGCGGTTGTTCGAGCGATGCGCCCCTGCGCGGGGCCTTGTGGATGCTTGTCGCCGGGATCGCCTTTGCCGCCATGACGGCGTTGATCAGGCACCAGACCACCGACATGCACCCGTTTGAAGTCGCTTTTTTTCGCAATCTGTTCGGCCTGGCGTTCATGCTGCCCTGGTTCTGGCGTTCCGGTCTGGCCGGTTTGAAAACCAACCGCCTGGGGCTGCACGGATTTCGCGCCGCTATCGGTCTGGGCGCCATGTCGAGCTGGTTTGTCGCCGTTTCCATGATGCCGGTGGCCGAGGCCACGGCGCTCAGTTTTACCGCCCCCCTGTTCGCGACCATCGGTGCGGCGCTGTTTCTGGGCGAAGTGGTGCGGGCCCGGCGCTGGTTGGCGACTCTGGTCGGGTTCGTGGGTGTGCTGATTATCCTCAGGCCCGGCGACATGGAACTGGGTCTGCCCGCCGTTCTTGCGTTGGTCGCCTCGGCCTTCATGTCGATGGCGGCGTTAACGGTTAAAGTGCTCAGTCGAACGGAAAAGGCCAGCGCCATCGTTTTCTATATGGGATTGATCATGACCCCCCTGTCGCTGATTCCGGCATTGTTTTACTGGACCGCCCCGGTTGCCGTGGACTGGCTGTGGTTCATGGCCCTCGGCCTGTTCGCCACCATTGGCCAATTGGCCATGGTGCGGGCGTTTGCCTCGGCCGATATTTCCGCCGTGTTGCCGTTCGATTTTTTCCGACTGGTCTTCGCCGCGATTCTCGGCTATCTGATATTTTCCGAACAACCTGATCAGTGGACCTGGGTCGGTGCCGCAATTATCTTCGCTGCGACGCTGTATACGGCCCACCGGGAGGCCAAAGGCGGCAAGCCTTTGCGCCCGGCCCGCACCGCCCTGCGCCAGCCGCGCATGGATGGCGCCGCCCCGGCGACCATCCGCGATCAAGACCCGGCCTCAGCTGAAGAGGATAACAAATCGTGACAGGGAGAACGACATATGGAAATTAGCAATCAGGCCGCCGTGGTCAGTGGGGCCGCCTCGGGCCTGGGTTTGGCAACGGCAAAGGCCCTGGCCCGTGCCGGAGCACGGGTCGCCATTCTGGACCTGAACCTGGATGCGGCCCGAGAGGCAGCCGGGGCCATTATCGAAGATGGCGGCGCGGCGGTGGCCGTTGAATGCGATGTCAGTAGCGCTGGCAGCGCCGAAAATGCCATCGCCCAGGCCCGTGACACCCACGGTCCGGCGCGTATTCTGGTCAATTGCGCCGGTATCGGCACGGCGGGCAAGATCGTCGGTCGCGATGGCCCCATGGACCTGGACGATTTCGCCCGGGTCATTGGAATCAACCTGATCGGCACATTCAACATGATGCGTCTGGCGGCGGCCGACATGCAGGCCCTGGAGCCACTGGAAACAAAAGAACGAGGGGTCATTATCAGCACCGCCTCGATCGCCGCCTACGAAGGCCAGATCGGCCAGGCGGCCTATGCCTCATCCAAGGGTGGTGTGACCGCGTTGACCCTGCCGGCGGCGCGGGAATTTTCCCGTTTTGGTATCAGGGTTCTGGCCATCGCGCCGGGAATATTCGCCACCCCCATGCTGTTCGGCCTGCCTGAAGAAGTGCAGCAGGCATTGGGCCAATCCGTGCCGTTCCCCTCGCGCCTGGGGGATGCCGGTGAATTCGCCTCCCTGGCTTTGCACATGATCGACAACGTGATGATGAACGGCGAAGTGGTGCGCCTGGATGGGGCCCTGCGCATGGCCCCGATGTAGTGAAGGCCCCGACCCACCAAGCTATGGAATTGATGGCCCGCCAGGCCTTGCAAACCTTGCCGCCCGAACTGGTCCCTCACATGGAAGGATTGGTCATCCGGATCGAGGATTTTCCCGACCGGGCGACCGAGCGGGACATGGGGTTGCAAAGCCCGTACGATTTGCTGGGGCTCTATCATGGGGTCTCGATTGATCGAAAATCACTCGGTGATGTGGTCCAGGATGTGGATATGGTTTTCCTCTACCGGCGACCCATTCTGGCCTACTGGTGCGACAGCGGTGACGACCTGGAACACATTATCCGGCACGTACTGATCCACGAAATTGGCCATCATGTTGGGTTCAGCGACGAGGATATGGAACGGATCGAGGCCAGTGGCTAAGCCGGGACGATCTTGTCACGGCCTTCGCTGACATGGCGGGTGGCGTTTCTGGAATCGATGACCAGACGGCTATAGCGGACCAGTTCGGCGTAATCGATGCCATCGTGATCGGTGCAGATCAGGGCCGCATCATAGTCACCGAGAGTATCCGCCGCCCACTCGATGGAGCGGCGACCGGCGAGCGCCATGTGTTCCCGGGTGTCGGGAATTTCGTCTGCAAACGGGTCGTAAAAGGCGGTTTTGGCGCCACGGTTTTCGAGTAATTCCAGGATGGCGAAGGCCGGGCTTTCGCGCACATCGTCGATATTCTTTTTGTAAGCGATGCCGATCAGCAGGATTCGGGCGACCGACAATCCCTTGCCCGTGCGCCGGTCGAGCGCTTCGGCCAGAACATCGACGACGTGGGCCGGCATGGCCGTATTGATCTTGCCCGCCAGTTCGATAAACCGGGTTTCCTGGCCAAACTGGCGGGCCCGCCAGGTCAGGTAAAAAGGATCGATAGGGATGCAATGACCGCCCAGGCCCGGCCCCGGATAAAAGGGCATGAAACCAAACGGCTTGCTTTTGGCGGCCTCGATCACTTCCCACACGTCGATGCCCATTTTGCCGTAGATCAGCTTCAGTTCGTTGGCCAGGGCGATGTTGACGGACCGGAAAATGTTCTCCGTCAGCTTGACCGCTTCGGCGGTATCGAGCGAGGACACGGGCACGGTTTTAACGACGATGTTGTTATACAGCGCCACGGCCAGTTCCAGCGCCTGCGCACCATCGCCGCCAACCACCTTGGGAATGGTCTGGGTATCGTGGGTGGGGTTGCCGGGATCTTCCCGTTCCGGTGAATAGGCGAGATAGAAATCCTCACCCGCTTTCAGGCCGCCGGCTTGCAGAATGGGCCGCATGACTTCTGCCGTGGTGCCGGGGTAGGTGGTCGATTCGAGTGCGATTAATTGGCCGGGGCGCAAATATTCGGCGATCTTCTCGGTCGAGGAAACAACGTAGCTCAGGTCGGGCCCGTGGTCGTCGGACAGGGGCGTTGGCACGCAAATAAGAATTGCGTCCATATCGGCCAGGTCGGAAAAATCTGCTGTGATGGAAAATTTGTCACCGGCCCTGAGTTTGGTGATGGCATCCGTTGAGATATGTTTCAGGTACGATTTTCCGGCGTTCAGGGCGTTTATTTTCGAAGGATCCACATCGAACCCGGTGGTCCGAAAGCCGCCCCGCACGGCGGCGATGGCCAATGGAAGGCCAACATAACCCATGCCGATAATACCGATGTGGGCCGAGGCATTCTTGAATTTTTCAAGCAGGGTGGAAAATTGGCTCATGATCCGCTGTCGCACCTATAAATTTTTCGGCAAATTGTTGATCGTCGTTAAACCCCTTGCGTGCCGAGAATTTATACCATAGATCGGGTTAAGCCGCCCTTATACCACCTTGTCCATTTCCGCAACCACCGCTTCGCCCATGGCTTTGGTCGATACGGCGGTCATGCCGTCTGACATGATATCAGCCGTGCGCAGGCCAGCGGCGAGGACTTTTTTAACGGCGTCTTCCAGCAAATCGGCATCTTCGCCCATGTCGAAAGAATAACGCAGACACATGGCGAAGCTGAGGATCGTCGCCAAGGGGTTGGCCAGTTCCTGTCCGGCGATATCGG
>CBFDVE010000064.1:0-9568 GCA_965613205.1 uncultured Rhodospirillaceae bacterium | reverse complement strand
GGCAAGTTTTCTCCCAGGCCGCCTTCCTCGAACGTCTGCCGGGCGGTTTCTGCGGCCCCTCTGGCGGCTTCTGCGCCGTGGCACAGGGTGGTGATTTCCAGGGCCAGGATTTTCTTGGCCTCGTTCAGGTCGGTCCCTTCGAGCTTTTCCAGTCTGGCGATTTCGTCCAGGGGTAAATCGGTAAACAGGCGGAGGAACTTGCCGACATCGGCGTCTTCCGTATTGCGCCAGTATTGCCAGTAATCATAAGGACTTAGCATGTCGGCGTTGAGCCACACGGCACCGCCGACGGTCTTGCCCATTTTCGCCCCCGACGAGGTGGTCAGCAGCGGCGTGGTCAGCCCGTACAGGTCGCGCTGATCCATGCGGCGGCCCAGATCGACCCCGTTGACGATATTGCCCCACTGATCCGAGCCACCCATTTGCAGCACACAATCATTGCGGCGGCTCAGCTCGAGGAAATCATAGGCCTGCAAAATCATGTAATTGAATTCCAGGAAACTCAGGTTTTGCTCCCGCTCCAGGCGCAGCTTGACGGAATCGAACCCCAACATGCGGTTGATCGAAAAATGCCGACCGAAATCCCGCAGGAACGGGATGTATTGCAGTTGGCGCAGCCAGTCGTCGTTGTTGACCATGACCGCATCGGTGGGGCCGTCACCGAAAGTCAGGAATTTCGAGAACACATTTTTAATACCGGCCATGTTGGCGGAAATGGCGTCGTCGTCGAGCAACTTGCGGCTTTCGTCCTTGCCCGACGGGTCGCCGACTTTGGTCGTGCCGCCGCCCATCAGGACAATCGGTTTGTGGCCGCACTTCTGCATTAGCCGCAGCAGCATGATCGACACCAGGCTGCCCGCGTGCAGGCTGGGGGCGGTGCAATCGAAGCCGATATAGGCGGTCACGATATGATCCGCCGCCAGGGCGTCCAGGGCGTCTAAGTCCGTGCATTGATGCAGGTATCCGCGCTCGACCACTTGCGCAATAAAATCAGAACGGTAGGCTGTCATTGCTTGTCCATATCGCAGTTTGGAAAGATCGCTTACTAACATATACGGCTCACGGGAAACAACAACGAGGGAAACCATGAACGGCGGAAAAGTGCTGACCGCCATTGGCCTGATGAGCGGCACCTCGCTCGATGGCGTTGATGTGGCGCTGATCCACACCGATGGCCGGTTGGTGGTTCAGGCGGGGCCGGGCCTGGGCATCCCTTATGAGCGGAAATTTCGGGGCGCGTTGCGGGCCTGTCTCGGCAAGTCTGCCGATCAGGCCGGGGTCGCTGACATCAGCCACGAATTGACCCGGATCAACGGTGCGGCGGTCAATCGTCTGCTCCATGAAAACGGCTTGAAAGCGGTCGATATCGATGTCATCGGATTCCATGGACAGCGCCAGACTGTGCAGATCGGCGACGGCCAGTTGCTGGCGCGGCAAACCGGCTGTCGCGTGGTCGCCGATTTCAGGGCCGCCGATGTCGCCGCCGGGGGTCAGGGCGCACCCTTTGCCCCGCTCTATCACGCCGCCCTGGCGGCATCCCTGGACAAGCCCCTGGCCGTGCTCAACATCGGCGGCGTGGCCAATGTGAGTTATATTGGCGGGCCTCGGGAAGACCAATTGTTGGCCTTCGACACGGGCCCCGGCAATGCCCTGCTCGATGACTGGACGGTCGCAACCATTGGCCGACCGATGGACGAAGGCGGCCGCCTGGCCCAAGGCGGCACCGCCGATGAACACGTTCTTAAAGCGCTGCTGGCCAACGACTATTTTGCCCTGACACCGCCCAAATCCCTCGACCGGAATTCGTTTTCCACGCAATCCCTGAGCGGCCTAAGCGCCGCCGACGGGGCCGCCACCCTGGCCGAACTGACCATCGCAGCGATCGTGCGCGGGCAAATATATTTCCGGGTTCCGGCCCGGCGCTGGCTGGTCTGCGGCGGCGGGCGCAACAATGGATTCCTGATGCAACACCTGGCCCAGGCCCTGGCCGTGCCGGTCGATGCGGTCGAAGCGGTCGGCTGGAATGGCGATATGCTGGAAGCCCAGGCCTTCGCCTACCTGGCGGTGCGGTCCCTGTCGGGTCTGCCCTTAAGCCTGCCATCAACAACCGGCGTGCCCGAACCGATGCCGGGTGGGGTCACCTTCGATCCTTAGATATCGGGGTTAAGCCGCTTTTTCGGCGAACGCCTTGTCCAGGTAATCGCTGACATGACCGTTCAGAATGTCCATGGAGTCCGAGAAGAAATGATCGGTTCCGGGCACGGTTTCGTAAGTAATGGTGATGTTTTTCTGGGCCGACAGTTTGGCCGCCAGTTTGTCGACCGCTTCCTTGGGCACGATTTCGTCCTTTTCGCCGTGTATAATCAGGCCCGAAGCCGGGCAGGGGGCCAGGAACGAGAAATCACTGTCTTCCGCCGGTGGCGAGATCGAAATAAAGCCGCCGATTTCCGGCCTGCGCATCATCAACTGCATGGCAATCCAGGCCCCGAACGAAAAGCCGCCGATCCAGCAGGTCGTGGCATTGGGATTGTGGGTCTGCATCCAGTCCAGCGCCGAGGCCGCATCGCTGAGCTCTCCGAGACCGTTGTCGTGCTGTCCCTGAGAGCGACCGACACCGCGAAAATTGAACCGCAGAACCGAAAAACCGGCTTTGACAAAAGTCTGATACAGGGAATAGGTGACCTTGTTATTCATCGTGCCACCGTGCAGCGGGTGCGGGTGCAACACCAGGGCGACCGGTGCGGAAGGCCGTTTGGAGTGGTGATAGCGGCCTTCGAGACGCCCTTCCGGGCCGTTGAAGATGACTTCGGGCATGGTCGTTAAATTCCTATAACCGACAAATTGGAATGGGTATAAAAATCAAGTAGGATGTAAATTTTCATTTAAATACTTGAATTTTGTAGTCGGGATTAATATATTCCTGACAACAGCCAAGGGTTAATTGATTCCCACGGGCGAGTGGTAATGAATAAGGTCCGCTGGCGATGAATCTGCCACAGATATAAAGAAAAAACACCGATGTTCAAGAGGTTTCGAGAAGATATTGACGCTTTTATGGCCCGTGATCCGGCGGCCAGAACGCGATTTGAGGTGGCGCTCTGCTACCAGGGGTTCCATGCCCTGCTGTTCTATCGGTTGGCCCATACCCTGTGGCAAGCCGACTGGCGATTGCTGGCGCGTCTTGTTTCCAGCATTGGCCGCTGGTTGACGCTCATCGAAATTCATCCCGGTGCGATCATTGGCGAGCGTTTTGTCATTGATCACGGGGCCGGTATTGTGATCGGCGAAACCTCGATCATCGGCGATGATGTGACGCTTTATCAAGGCGTCACACTGGGTGGCGTGTCACCGTCGGTGAATTCCCAGGCCCAGGTCGACCGCAAACGCCATCCGACACTGGGCAACGATGTGATTATCGGCTCCGGGGCGCAAATCCTCGGCCCTATTACAATTGGCGATTGCGCCCGGGTCGGGGCCAATGCCGTGGTTCACAAGGATATCCCCAAAGGCGTTACCGCCGTTGGTATTCCGGCCCGTGTGGTGATGCCCCGTGACAAGACCAGGGCAAAGGAATTTGTCGCTTACGGGGAACCGGTTGACGGCAGCCCCGATCCATTATTGCGAACCATCGAGGATTTACGCCAACAGGTCAGGACGCTGATGAGCAAGGTTGAAGACCTGCAAAACGCCAGGCCCCGTGGCAGCAATGACGACCGGGAGCCCGGCGACAATGGCGCACCGGCGTCCGTTCAAACAGTGGTCAAGGAGATCATGAAATGAAATTAAGCACCAAAGGCCGCTATGCGGTCATGGCGATGGCCGATCTGGCCGAGCAAGGCAAGGAAACCGGTCGTCCCATTTCCCTGGCCGATGTCGCCGAACGGCAGGAAATTTCGCTGTCCTATCTTGAGCAACTGTTTGGTAAATTGCGCCGAAATGGTCTGGTCAAAAGTGTCCGTGGTCCCGGTGGCGGCTATTTGCTGGCCCATGGCCCCATGGAACTGCGCATTTCCGATATCATCATGGCGGTCGATGAACCGATGACTGCGACCCGTTGCAAGCCGGGCTCGCCGGAAGGCTGCCATGAAAACAAAAGCCGCTGTCTGACCCATGATCTGTGGCAGGAATTAACCAACCAGATTTACCTGTATTTGAGTTCCGTCTCCCTGGCCGATGTGTGTGAACGGCGGATTCTGGGATCCAGTAGTATCCGCTACGACGAACAGGTCGGCGAAACCGTCGCCGCCGCCCAATAACGGCACAGAATTTTTACCGGACACAGGCCCTATTTGAATGAACGAGTACGCCTACCTGGATCATAACGCGACCACCCCCGTGCGCCCTGAAGCGCTGCAAGCGATTTCCGCTGCCCTGGCGCTGGGTGCCAATCCGTCGTCCGTGCACGGGCCGGGACGGGCCGCGCGCCGGGTATTGGAAACGGCGCGAGCCCAGGTCGCCGCCCTGGTCGGGGCCGCCCCGAGTGACGTAATATTCACCAGTGGCGGCACCGAGGCTAATAATCTGGCCCTGCGGGGATGTGGTCGCCAGCGCTTGTTAGTATCGGCGGTCGAACACCCTTCGGTGCTGGACAGCGGGGCTCAAATCATTGCCGTTGATGGCCATGGCATTGTCGATCTGGAACGCCTGGATATGATGCTGGCAGCCGATAACACACCGGCCCTGGTATCGGTCATGCTGGTCAATAATGAAACCGGTGTCATCGAGCCGGTCGCCCGGGTTGTTGAAATCGCCCATCGGCACGGCGCTCAGGTTCATTGCGACGCGGTTCAGGCGGCGGGAAAAATTGGCCTCCGTATGGCTGATCTTGGCGTCGATTTGCTCACTATATCGGGCCACAAGATCGGCGGCCCTGCCGGGGTCGGAGCGCTCATTGTCAATGGATTGGAAGATCGCCGGGACCTGGACCTGACGGCAAGTGCTTTCGGTGGCGGTCAGGAACGGGGGATACGGCCCGGAACGGAAAATCTGCCCGGTATTGCCGGCTTCGGCGCCGCCGCCCAGGTTGCCGGTGCGGCGATCTCCGACATGGTCCGGCTTGGCGCAATGCGCGATAAACTCGAAGCGGCCCTGCGGGCGATTGATCCCGACGTGGTGATCTTCGGTGAACGGGTCGAGCGGATCGCCACCACCAGCTTCCTGACCCTGCCCGGAACCGACAGTACGACCCAGTTGATGGCCTTCGATCTGGCCGGCATCGGGGTCAGCACCGGGTCTGCCTGTTCATCGGGAAAAGTCAGGGCTTCGGGCGTTTTAACGGCCATGGGAATTGCCGACGACGTGGCCAGTACGGCGGTTCGGGTCAGCCTGGGGTGGTCGAGCCAGGATATTGATATCAAAGCTTTTATTAGCGCCTGGGCGGAATTGCATGAGCGCCGGCGTAAATCTGCCGAAAGCGAAAAATTAATCAGACCGGCGGCTTGAATGAACATCAATTCGATCACATATAAGAACCATTACAAGGTATAGTAAAAGAGCATCACATGAGCACCAGACAAACCAGTTGGAATAAAGACAAGCCGTTGTATCTGGATTACCAGGCGACGACCCCGACCGACCCGCGGGTGGTCGAAAAAATGCTGCCCTATTTCAGTGAAAAATTCGGCAACCCGCATTCGCGCACCCATCACTATGGCTGGGAAGCGGAAGACGCGGTCGAAGTCGCCCGCGCCCAGATCGCCAGCCTGATCGGGGCTAGCCCTAAGGAAATCATTTTCACCTCGGGGGCGACGGAATCCAACAACCTGGCCCTGAAAGGGGTCGGTCGGTTCTACAAGGATAGAAAGAACCACATCATCACCTGTGTCACCGAACACAAATGTGTGCTCGATTCCTGCCGCCATCTGGAAATGGAAGGGTTCGATGTCACCTATCTGCCGGTGCAGCAGAACGGCCTGATTAATCTGTCTGACCTGGCAGCGGCGATGACCGATCAAACCGCCCTGGTGTCGATCATGGCGGTCAACAATGAAATCGGCGTCATTCAGCCGATTGCCGAAATCGGCAAGATGTGCCGTCAGCGGAAAATCTTTTTCCACACGGACGGAGCCCAGGCGGTCGGTAAAATCCCGATCAATGTGGACGACATGAACATCGACCTGATGAGCATATCCGGCCACAAGCTGTACGCCCCCATGGGCATCGGCGTTTTGTATGTGCGCCGCCGCCCCAGGGTCCGGCTGGTCGCCATGATCAATGGTGGCGGTCAGGAACGGGGTATGCGGTCGGGCACCTTGCCGACGCCCCTGTGTGTCGGTATGGGCGAGGCCTGCGCCATTGCCGAGAAAGAAATGGCGGCGGAAACCGAACGGCTTAAAATGTTGCGGGATCGCTTCCACGACGGCATCAATGGCCGTTTGTCGGAAGTCTACCTGAACGGTGATCTGGAACACCGGATTCCCGGCAACCTGAATTTGAGCTTCGCCTACGTTGAAGGTGAAGGGCTGATGATGGGGGTCAATGATCTGGCTGTCTCGTCGGGTTCCGCCTGTACCTCGGCCTCGCTCGAACCATCTTATGTGCTGCGCGCTTTGGGCGTCGAAGAAGAACTGGCCCATACCTCCCTGCGCATCGGCCTTGGCCGCTTCACCACGGAACAAGAGGTCGATTACGCGGTCGAAAAAATTTGCTTCGAAGTCGAACGCCTGCGTCAGATGAGCCCCCTATGGGAAATGGCTCAGGACGGCATTGATATCAAATCCATCGAATGGGCCGATCACTAGGCCCCGACATTAGCTAAAGGACAAGAAAATGGCATACAGCGACAAACTCCTCGACCACTACGAAAACCCCCGCAACGTCGGCGCGTTCGATAAGGATGACGACGGTGTCGGCACCGGTCTGGTCGGTGCGCCGGCTTGTGGTGATGTGATGAAACTGCAAATCAAAGTCGATGCGGATGGCATTATCGAAGACGCCAAATTCAAGACTTTCGGTTGCGGTTCGGCCATTGCCTCAAGCTCGCTGGTGACCGAATGGGTCAAGGGCAAGTCGATCGATGAAGCGGTCGAAATCAAAAACACCGATATCGCCACCGAACTGGCCCTGCCACCGGTCAAGATTCATTGCTCCGTACTGGCCGAAGATGCTATTAAGGCTGCCGTCAGTGATTATAAATCGAAACGCGCCGAAACGACCAAAGCCGCCGAATAAGGGTATATTTCAATGACCGAACGTCCCGCCATGATGCAAGTCACCGAGGCCGCAGCCCGGCAAGTCAAGGCACTGCTTGACGGGCGCGGCAAGCCGTCGTTGGGAATCCGTATCGGGGTCCGCACCAAGGGCTGTTCGGGTATGTCCTATACCCTTGAATTCGCTGACGAAATAAATGAATTCGACGAGGTGGTGGAAGACAAGGGTCTGACTATTATTGTCGATCCCAAGGCGATCATGTTCATCGTCGGCACCGAGATGGATTTTGTCGAGGAAGATATGGAAACCGGTTTCGTCTTTCGCAATCCCAACGAAAAGGGCCGCTGCGGCTGTGGTGAATCTTTTCATGTCTGATTTATTGTTCCTCGAATAACGAGCGCTTCCATGCAAGCCAGACCACAACATCTTCCGGCCCCGGTTTTCGTTCGGGGTAACGGTGGGCAAGAAGATCGCCGTCCGGCCTCTTGCTGGTCCTGTCACGGGCCGGTTGAACCGGGCCGCCCGTTCTGTTCCGTTTGCGACGCCGTCCAGCCGCCGGGACAGGTCGATCATTTCACCCGGCTTGGCCTTGAAGCCGATTTCAATATCGACAAGAAAAACCTGGACAGTCTTTATTTCGCCCTTCAGCGGCTTTTACACCCGGATCGTTTCGCCACCAAAAGCCCGCGTGAAAAGGCGCTCAGCCAGCAACAGGCGACCAGCCTCAACGAAGCCTACGAGGCGCTGAAGGACGATCTCGGCCGCGCCGATTATCTTATCCGCCTCAAAGGCACCAAGGTTTTGCCGGAAGGCTGCAACCTGGTCAACGACGCCCTTTTGCTGGCCGAGACGCTGGAGCTGCGCGAGGCTTTAAGCGAAGCCGAAACGCCGGACGACGTTGAAGTCCTGGCGCGCCGCGCCGATTGCGACATCCGGGTTTGCGTCGAACAGCTAGCCGAACTTTTCGCCGCCGACGATCTGGAAGGGGCCTGCCGCCAGACCACGCGGTTGAAATACCTTCGCAAGCTGGCCGCGGAAACCCGCGCCGCCCGCGCCCGCGTCGGCGGCTGAATGGTTGGCGCCGTCATGGTTGAACTTCTGCAAATTCACGAACCGGGTGAAACGCCGTTGCCCCATGACGGCGATGACGATGTTGCTATCGGCATAGACCTGGGCACCACCAATTCCGTGGTCGCGATCAGCCGCGACCAAAAGCCGGAAGTGTTGCGCGACGAAGACGGCGGCGCCTTGGTTCCTTCCGTGGTCGCTTATGCCGCCGACCGCTCGGCCATAGTCGGCGAGGTGGCGCGAAGGCTTCTGCTCGATCGTCCGGAAATAGTCATCGGCTCGATCAAGCGTCTGATGGGACGCGGCGCCGCCGATGTCAAAAGTCTTGCCGGGGCGTTGCCTTTCGACATCGATGACGGCGGCAAAGACGGCGGCATGGTCAGGATCAACGTCGCCGGCCACAAACTGACGCCGGTGGAGATTTCCGCCGATATTCTTTCCGCCCTTAAACAACGCGCCGAAGACCACCTGGGCAAGGCGGTTTCGGCCGCCGTCATTACCGTTCCCGCCTATTTCGACGACGCCGCGCGCACCGCCACCCGTGACGCCGCCAGGCTGGCGGGGCTCGACGTCCTGCGTTTGGTGTCCGAGCCGACGGCGGCGGCGCTGGCCTACGGTCTCGACCAGGGCGCGGAAGGCCTTTACGCGGTCTATGATCTCGGCGGCGGCACTTTCGATATTTCATTGCTGAAAATGGAAAAAGGGGTCTTCCAGGTTCTCGCCACCGGCGGCGACGCGGCGCTCGGCGGTGACGATTTCGATCACGCCATCGCCGAACATTTCATCAGTCAAAGGACCGCCGGGACGGACGAGACGGAACTGTCTCCATCCGAAGTCAAAACCATCCTGATGACGGCGCGGCTGGCCAAGGAATGCCTGAGCGAAAAGAACGAAGGTGAATTCATCCTCGACGTCTCCGGCCGGCAAAGCCGCCACTCCATCAGCCGCGACGATCTGGACGGGCTGATAAGCGGCCTGGTTGACCGGACCACGGCGCTCTCGGCGGCGGTTTTGGAAGACGCCGGGTTGACCAGGCAGGACATCGACGGCGTGGTCCTGGTCGGCGGCTCGACCCGGGTTCCCCTGGTTCGCGCCCGCGTCGCCGAGGTTTTCGGCCGCCGGCCGCTGGCCGGTATCGACCCCGACGAAGTCGTCGCCGTCGGCGCGGCCCTTCAGGCGGAAGCATTGACGGTGGGCTCCGACAATCTTTTGCTCGACGTTACCCCGCTTTCCCTCGGCATCGAGACCATGGGCGGGCTGGTGGAAAAAATCATTCTCCGCAACACCCCCATTCCGGTGGCCAAGGCCCAGGAATTCACCACCTATCAGGACGGCCAGACGGCAATGGCCG
>CBFDVE010000063.1:0-9585 GCA_965613205.1 uncultured Rhodospirillaceae bacterium | reverse complement strand
ACCAAGGGCTCGGGCCGCATCGCAGAAGTTTCCGCCCGCTTTACCCTGGATGCCATGCCGGGCAAACAAATGGCCATCGATGCGGATTTATCGACCGGCCTGATCGATGAAGACCAGGCCCGTCTGCGGCGCAAGGAACTGGAAGACGAAAGCGCTTTTTTCGGGGCCATGGACGGAGCCTCGAAGTTTGTTCGTGGTGACGCCATTGCCGGTTTGCTGATCACCTTTATCAATGTCATCGCCGGCATGGTCATCGGCGTCGCCCAGAAGGACCTGTCGTTTGCCCAGGCCGCCGATTTTTATACCCGGCTGACCGTCGGTGACGGCCTGGTAACTCAAATACCGGCCCTGATCGTTTCCACTTCGGCCGGTTTGATTGTCTCCAAGGCCGGGGTCCGCGGCACCACCGACAAAGCGTTGTTTTCCCAATTGGGGGGCCAACCCAAGGTCATGGGGGTGGCCTCGATTCTGTTGCTCGGCATTGCCATATTGCCGGGCATTCCGGCAATCCCTTTCCTGGTCCTGGCCGCGGGCACGGCGACCGTTGGCTTTGTCGTCAATAACTCGCACAAGAAAAAAGCAGACGAGATAAGGATCAAGCAGGAAGAAGCCGAAACCCTGCCCATGCCGTCGGAGGACGAACCCATATCGAGTGCCTTGCGGATCGATTATCTGCGCCTTGAACTGGGCTATGGCCTGTTGTCGCTGATCAATAATACCGGCGACGGCAATCGCCTGACCGATCAGATCAAAGCCCTGCGGCGGCAAATGGCCACCGATATCGGTTTTGTCATGCCTTCGGTCCGTATTCAGGACAACATGCAACTGGCGGCCAACGCCTATGTGGTCAGGGTCAAGGAAATCGATGCCGGAAATGGCGATCTGCGCCCCAACATGCTGTTGGTGATGGACCCGCGCGGCGAAGAAATCACCCTGCCTGGCGAGAAAACAACGGAACCGACTTTTGGCCTGCCGGCCATCTGGATCGACGAGGCCAATCGGGAAGAGGCCCTGTTCCGGGGCTATACGGTGGTCGATCCGGCGACCGTCATCACCACCCATCTGACCGAAGTGATCAAGGACAACATGGCCGAACTGCTGTCCTATTCGGAAACCCAGAAACTGATGGACGAACTGGACAAGGAACACCAGAAACTGATCGGCGACATGATCCCGACCCAGATCGCCCTTGGCGGCGTCCAGCGTGTATTGCAAAATTTGCTGGCCGAGCGGATTTCCATCCGCGACCTGCCGACCATCTTGGAAGGCATTTCCGAAGCCTGCGGCTATTCGCGCAATATTACCATGATCACCGAACACGTTCGCGCCCGCCTGGCCCGCCAGATCAGCGCCATGAACACCAACGAAGGCGGCTTTATTCCCTTGATTACCCTGAGCCCGGAATGGGAACAGGCTTTTGCCGAGTCCATTGTCGGTACTGGCGAAGACAAGCAACTGTCGATGCCGCCGACCCGATTGCAGGAATTCATTTCGGCCCTGCGCAATGCCTTTGAGAGGCAGGCCATGATGGGCGAAACACCGGTCTTGCTGACCAGCCCGGCGATCCGCCCGTTCGTGCGTTCCATCGTCGAGCGGTTCCGCCCGATGACCGCCGTGATGTCGCAAAACGAAGTGTTTTCCAAGGCCAGCATCAAAACCGTCGGACAGGTATAGGAACGCGACCAAGCCATGCGCCTGAAAACATACACCGCCCCGACAATCAGCGAAGCGATGGAAATGGTGCGCCTGGAAATGGGTGTCGAGGCGATCATCGTATCGACCCAGGATACCCTTAAATCCGTCGATCCCGCCGTTGGGGCGCGGGTTACGGCGGCCAGGGAAGATGTTTTAATCCCCGACCTGGCCACCGCCATGAAGGATCCCTACGGCGCGGCGCCGCCCCGCTACAGCGATAGCCAGACCCATGACACCGTGCGCCACGGGCTGACCTATCACGGCACCCCCTATCATCTGGCCCGGCGACTGGCCAAGACGGCCGAGGTCATTCAGGCCTCGACCCCGACCCTGGCCCTGGCCGGGGCGTTTGACAGCTCCTTCACCTTTTCCCCTGTTTCCGGCCTGTTCGAGGATAACGCCGGGAAAACCGGTCCCCGTCGTCTGGTCCTGATCGGCCCGCCGGGGGTCGGTAAAACCATAACCGTGGCCAAACTGGCGGCGCGGGCGACACTGGCCGGACTGTCGCCCCGGATCATTACCACCGACACCCAACGGGCCGGGGGCATCGAGCAACTGGCCGCTTTCACCCGAATTCTGAAAATCGATCTGCAACAAGCCGCCAATTCCACTGATCTTGACCGGCTGGTTGCCGACTTGAACCCGAACCAGCCCCTGATCATCGACACGCCGGGAACAAATCCCTTCAACGACAACGAGATGGACCACCTGGGATCGCTGATGGTGGCGGCCAGGTCCGACATACTATTGGTCCTGGCGGCCGGCACCGATGCCCTTGAATCCGCCGACCTGGCCATCCAATTCGCCGACCTGGGCGCCACCCGGTTGCTCGTCACCCGGCTTGATATGGCCCGCCGCCTGGGCGGTATTCTGGCCGCCGCCGATGCCGCTCGCCTGAGTTTTTCCGATGTCAGTATTAGCCCTAACATCTCCGAAGGGATCACCCCCCTTAACCCCGTCTCGCTGGCCCGTCTGATCATGCCCCATACGGACCATGCCTCCGACCAGGACCTGAACAGCGGAACCCACCCCAAGACCGAGGCCGTCCAATGACTTCTGCCACCACCCTCGCCCCCCGTCCGTCTTCCCGCTCGCGCGGGCGCAATATGGTCGCCATCGCATCGGGCAAGGGAGGGGTCGGCAAAACCTGGTTTGCGATTACCCTGTGCCATGCTTTGGCGGCCAAAAAAGTTCGCACTTTGCTGTTCGATGGCGACCTGGGCCTGGCCAACCTGGATATCCAGTTGGGCCTGATGCCGAAACATGATCTGGGCAGCGTCATCGCCGGTCGTCTGACCCTGAACCAGGCCATCGTGCCCTTCGATGATGGCAATTTCGACATTATCGCCGGCCGGTCCGGGTCCGGCGGGTTGGCCAACGTGCCGGCCAGCCGGTTGCAAATACTGGGCGACGATCTGGCCTTGCTGGCCGCCGGCTACGACCGGGTGATCATCGATCTGGGGGCCGGGGTCGAACGCACGGTGCGGCAACTGACCCACAGTGCCGGCACCTGTCTGGTCGTCGCCACCGATGAACCGACCTCCCTGACCGACGCCTATGCCTTTATTAAAGTCACCCACATGGAACGACCGGGGGCCGATATCCGCATTGTCGTCAACATGGTCAATTCGACCCGCGAGGGTGAGCGTACCTACAACACCCTGCTCAAAGCGTGCGAGGGTTTCCTGAAAATTTCACCACCCCTGATGGGCATCATCCGGCGCGACAACAAGGTGCGCGAGGCGATCAGGAGCCAGACATCGATCCTGACCCGTTTCCCCAATACCGAAGCGGCCACCGATGTCGAGGCCATCGCCACCAGGCTGGCCGAGGAAAGCTGATGGGCCGGAGGTTCGCAAGATAGAAAATGCCGACCGTTCCCCCCCCGCTGCCGCCCCAACCAGCCCAACCGCCAGCCCTGCCACCGAGCCCGGCACCGGTGCTGACGGTGACCCAGCCACCGGTCGAACTGGCCAGATTACCTATTGGCAGCCTGCTTGAAGCCCTTGTTCTGAACCAGCCCGGCAAGGACACGTTCGTCTTGCAAACAGCGCTCGGCCAGCTTTCCGTGCTGTCCACTGTCGCCCTGCCGAAAGAGGCCAGTCTGGTGTTGCAGATTTTGTCCCTGTCGCCCCAGGCGCAACTGCAAATCAATACGATCAACGGGGCCGCCCCGGCCTTTGGCCAGACGGCGGCCTTGAAAACAGCAATTCCGACCAGACCGGCGGCGAGCGCTGGCAACCCGGTCCTTGCGGCAGACCGGCCATCGACCGCAAACCAGGCCGCGATCCTGCCGTCCTTGCTGAGCGGATCGGTGGTCAGGGCCGTATCGGTGCGTCCCCTGATCGCACCGACCGGCACTTTCAACCCTGGCCCTGTTTCCCCCGGCACGGCCCCGGCAACGCCGGTCCAGCCCGGCACCACAGCGCCTTCTGCCGCAGCACTAAAACCGCCTTCTTTCGCCTCCACGACGGCGACAAGGGCGGCGACAAGGACGGCGACAACGGTGCCACCATCGACACCCCTGGCGACAACCGTTGCGGCCACGCGACCCGCCCCTGGTGTGTTGCCGGGCGGCACCCAGTTGAGTTTCAAAATCACCCGCATCGCCCCCCCCTCGGCAGCCGCCAATACGGCCCCTCGACCTTCGGGCACACCACTCGCCACCGCCCTGGCCGGTGGCAATGTCCTGCGCGGTGTGATCACCGGCACCACCGCCTCGGGCCATCCCGTGGTGCAGACCCCGTCCGGGGTGTTTTCCCTGAACGCCCAGTCGACCGCCCCCCGTGGCAGCACTCTGACCCTGCAAGTGATCGAGCCGCCAAAATTTAGTCGCCCGGTCGCCGCAACGTCGATCCACCCTGGCCAGGAGTCCGCCAGTATTTTCGCCGATCGCCGCTGGCCACCGCTGCAACAGGCCATCCAGGTGTTACATGATGTCAACCCGGCGGCCTCGCGGCACTTCATTGCGGCCACCCTGCCGCGCCCGGACGGACAGTTGACATCGGGCCTGATTTTTTTCCTGACCGCCCTGCGCGGCGGCGATTTACGATCCTGGTTCGGGGATGCCAATCTGGCTGTTCTGCAAAAATCCCGCCCCGCTTTGGCCAATCGCCTGGCCAATGATTTCAGCACGTTGGCCAGGGTCGCCGAGGAACCGGTCGGGGCCGACTGGCGGGTCGCCATGATCCCCATCAACACCGGAAGCCAGATCGAACAAATCCGAATGCTGTTTCGTCGGCATGATAATGACGAAGATGAAAACGCCGATGGCGATATGGGGACCCGATTTATTCTGGATGTCAACCTGACCCGGCTGGGCAGATTGCAATTGGATGGCCTGGTCCGCAATCAGGGAAAAAAACTCGATCTGATACTGCGCTCCGACGATGTCCTTGACGATCAAAACCGCAACGACATTCGCCGCGTTTTTTCCCAGGCAGCAGAATTGACCGGGATTCAGGGCAGTGTCAGTTTTCAGGCCTCACCACCTGATTTTATCGACATTCCCGACCCTCTGGCCGACCCCCTGGCCGACCACAATGTAGGACTGATTGTCTGATGAAGATGACCTCGCCCGACGCCAACATGGCCAAATACCTGGCCGCCGAGATGTGCCGGCAAACCCACGGCGGTTATGGTTTCGCCGAAGAATACGATGTCGAACGCAAATTTCGCGAAACCCGCCTGTACCAGGTCGCGCCCATATCGAGCAACCTGATTTTATCCTACATCGCCGAGCATGTGCTTGGCCTGCCCCGGTCCTACTGATATGCCGGGTCCTCTCGAGGGATTGCTGGTGGTCTCCCTGGAACAGGCGGTGGCCGCGCCCTACGTGGGGTCGCGGCTGGCCGATGCCGGGGCGCGGGTGATTAAAATAGAGCGGGCGGAGGGCGATTTCGCGCGCGCCTATGATTCGGTCGTACATGGCCAGAGCGCCTATTTTGTCTGGCTCAACCGGGGCAAGGAATCCATTGTTCTGGATATCAAGGACTCGGGCGACGCCAAACTGCTGCACACCATGATCGATAAGGCCGATATCTTTATCCAGAACCTGGCGCCGGGTGCGGCGGCACGGGCCGGGTTCGGATCGGAAGCCTTGCGCCAACGCAATCCGAGGCTGATTACGTGTGATATATCCGGTTACGGCGATGACGGACCTTACCGGCATATGAAGGCCTATGATCTTCTCATCCAGGCCGAAACCGGCCTCGCCTCGGTCACCGGCAGCCCGCAAGGGCCGGGCCGGGTCGGCGTTTCCATTGTCGATATCGGGGCCGGTCTGAATGCTTATAACGGTATCCTGCAAGCGCTGCTCGGCAGGGCCCGGAACGGCCAGGGAGACGCCTTGAAAGTCTCCCTGTTCGATGCCATGGCCGACTGGATGACCGTGCCTTATCTGGTTCAGGAACACACCGGCCAGGCGCCGCCCAGAGTCGGCCTGAAACATCCCGGCATCGCCCCCTACGGGGCCTACACGGCAAGCGATGGCAAACAGGTGGTGATGTCCATTCAGAACGAACGGGAATGGCGGCGATTGTGCACCGACGTGCTGGGCGAAGAGAAAATCGCCGACGACCCGCGTTTCCGGGATAATGAAAGCCGCGTCACCCATCGAGGCGATCTGGACGCCCTTATTAAAGCCAGGTTCGCGAGCCTGGATCGGAACCAGATTAGCCAGCGTCTGAACGCCGCCAGGATCGCCTTCGGGGCGCTCAATTCGGTCGCCGATCTGACCCGCCATCCGCAACTGCGCCGGATCACCGTGACCACTCCCGGCGGGCCGGTGACCCTGCCGGCCCCACCGGTTCGGCATGACCGTGAGCCGCCGGCACCGGGCCCGGTGCCGGGCCTGGGCCAGCACAGCGAGGCCATTCGCAGGGAGTTCGCCGCCGATGACTGAAGAATGGATCGGTCGCACGGAAACCACTGAGGACACCATCACCGCCCGGACGGTGGCGAGGCGATGCAGGCCGGAGGCCTTTTTACCCATGCCTAGTTTCGTTTACATCATCGGCTGCGACCAGATCACCTATTGCGGCTGGACCACGGACCTGGAAAAACGACTGCAGGCTCACAATGATGGAACCGGTGCCAGGTTCACCCGTGGGCGAACCTGGAAACTGCTGTATGCCGAGCGATTGAAAAGCCGGAGCGAGGCCATGAGTCGGGAATGGCATCTAAAACGCGACCGCAAGTTTCGCCAGCTTTTGCGGGCCTGACCGTCGCTGATTCTGGCCCCACTCTGGTCGGGTTATACCAATTTGCATAAAGAATGACCCATAGAGATCGCCCCAGCAAGCCTTCGGGTAGGAAACAACCCGACGCGATGCCATCGCATCGTCGAGGATTTTTGACGCCCTCCGAAGGCTTGCTGGGGCGACCGGAACGGCGGCTTCACACGCCTTTTGGTCATCGTTGCGACCGCCTGACGGTGCCGGGCACCGCTGCGCCGGGCGCGCCTCGCCAAAAGACGCGTGAAGCCGTCTCTATGAGTCATTCTTTGTGCAAGTTGGTATTAATCTATTCTTAACCATCAAAATAATATATTATTTTAACGCACAGATTCGCAAATTGATGCGCATTTATTTCATCTAAACGGGGCGTCTTTCAGTGAGGATTGGCGATATGTACAGGTTCCGTCAAATGCTTTTGGGCACGGTTGCCATTGGTTTTTTGGGTGTCGTTGGTTCGCCCGTTCAGGCGGGCGAAATCGAGAAGTCCATTGCCGTGAGTGGCCATATTAATCGGGCGATTATTGTCTCGGACAACGGCGAAAACACCGCCGTATCGCAAACTGACAGTACTCGGGTCGCCGGTTCCCGGTTCCGCATCAACGCTTCCGTTAAATCGGATTCAATGACCATCAAAACCTCGATGGAGCTCGGCGTACAGTCCAACGGATCCCTTGGCTCTCATGCGACGGCAGACACCACCAGTATCAACATTCGCCAATCCTATATCGCTTTGTCCAATAGCATGGGGACGTTCACCATTGGCCACACCGGAGTGGCCGATGATTCGGTTGCCGGTAATAAGCTTTCCGGTACGGGCAACGCCGGTTTCTATGGTGATTCGTTGCTCCATGGCGAGGAACTTCGCATTACCGGCGATACGGGCACGGCCAGCAGCGGCGTCACCGTCGGCGGCGTGCTGTCTGATCTGGATGCCAAGCGGGCCAACACCGTCAAGTACAAGACTCCCGATATGGCCGGGTTTACGGTGACTGTCGGTTTCGCCAATCAGGATCACGGGGCGGCCCGCCTTGACTACAAGGCCGACTATGACGGCACCAAAGTTTCGGCTTCGGCCTCGTGGGGATCACGCGGCGGCACCGCGGCCATTGATGCCGTGTGGGGGGGCTCCGTGGCGGTCTCTCTTGCCAATGGATTGAACGGTTCTGTCGCCTACACCCAACGGGACCTGAACAGTGCCGTTGCGGCAAACGTCGGCCTTAGTGATCCGGCAATGGTTGGCGCGTCGATCGGTTACAAGGCGGGCGTAAATGGCATTACCGCGTGGTACATGCAGGTCGATGACCTGGGGGCCAATAATAACAAGGCGGAATCCTACGCCCTGGTCGTGCAGCACGACCTGCCCGACTACGGCACTTCATTCTACGGTGGAATCCAGAACGTCAGCTATGATGTGACAGGCACCACCTACGATGACACCACCGGTGCCTGGGTCGGCGTCAGAACTAATTTCTGAGCCGACTGCGTACTTTGTTTCCAGGGCTCAGATCAGTTCACGTTCAAACGTGATCGGCTCCTGGGTCTTTCCGACTAATATTGACTCATTCTGATTGTTGGGTTTTTGAGGCTTTTGCGCCATCAATCCACGCCTCCTTTTGAGCCTGTCTGGTAACTTTACATTGGACGGTTCGGAGCCACATGACCGTCTCATGTTTTTGTCTTGTGTAGTTGGCAAACTTCTTTCGAACACGCCCAACACGCTATTGCTATTAGGCACCATTATGACGTACACTCCTAATAAGCAGGAAAAGGATCAATATCATGACGGCGACAGCGTTAGCAAATACCCAGCGAGTCAATCTACGGCTCAATGATGATGCCAAAAAAACGATTGAACGTGCGGCCTCGTTTGAGGGCAAAACCGTAAGCAAGTTCATTTTGTCAAGCGCCTTAGCCACGGCGGAACAAACGATTCATAACCATGAAACCATGGTGCTTAACAAACGTGATGCTGAAACATTCTTCGACGCATTGTCCAAACCAGCAAAATTCAACGCCAAATTGCTTAGTGCTTTTAAAGATCATGATTCTCGTGTTGTTTCTAGATGACCAAAACGTCGAAGTTGATCATAGAGCCGCTCGGAAAGAAACATAACCGGGCGGCTTTTTCTTGCGGCATAGATGTTCTTGATGCCTACCTTCAGCGGCAAGCATCTCAGGATATCAAAAGACGCATAGCAAGAGTATTTGTCCTACGACCCGAGGCAAGAGATAATACCGTTTATGGCTATTACACCCTAAGCGCCCTTTCAATCGACCTCAGTATATTGCCGAGAGAGTTGACCAAGAGGCTTCCCAAGCATCCGATCCCCGCAGCCTTGATTGGTCGATTGGCCGTCGATTCAAAAGCTCAAAAAAATGGGTTGGGTAATATACTCCTTGCCGATGCAATTAAACGAACATTGGCTCTCAGCGATGAAATCGCCGTCTACGCCATGGTTGTGGATGCCATCAACAACGATGCTGAAGCATTTTATCAGGGGTTCGGGTTCGTTAATCTAGTTACTGCTTCAAACCGGTTGTTTTTGCCGTTGAAGTCTATATAGCCTAATCCAGAGTTATGGTCGAAAGTGGTGTTTGGCATCTGAATCAAGCGGCGACCAGATCCGACCTCTGTTACCCGAGCAAGCCCATC
>CBFDVE010000062.1:0-9630 GCA_965613205.1 uncultured Rhodospirillaceae bacterium | reverse complement strand
CCACGGCGGCGGCGCCTTTTCCGGCAAGGACCCGACCAAGGTCGATCGTTCGGCGGCCTACGCGGCGCGCTATCTGGCGAAAAACGTGGTCGCCGCCGACCTCGCCGAGCGTTGCACCATCCAGCTGGCTTACGCCATCGGCGTGTCCAAGCCGCTATCGGTTTATATCGATACCCACGGGACGTCCCGGGTGGATGAAGATAAACTGGCCGTCGTTCTATGCGATTTGGTCGATCTTTCCCCGCGCGGCATCCGCGAGCACCTGTCGCTTAGCCGCCCCATTTACGCGCGCACCGCGGCTTACGGGCATTTTGGCCGGGCTCCGGACTCCGACGGCGGATTTTCCTGGGAGCGGACCGACCTCATCGAAGACCTCAAGGCGGCCTTTGGAGTCTAAACGCCACCGGTTCTATGGCCGCCGCCGGGGCCACAAACTGCGCCAAGGCCGCCGCGACCTCCTCGAAGATCTGCTGCCGAAGCTGCGCCTGGACGCCAAGGCCGGTCTCGCCGGGGCTTTTGCGGCGATGCCGCCGGAAATTTGGCTTGAAATAGGTTTCGGCGGCGGCGAACATCTGGCCGCCCAGGCGGAAAGTCACCCCGATATCGGGTTTATCGGTTGCGAGCCCTTCATCAACGGGGTTGCCGGGCTTCTGGTCACGGTCGCAGAAAAGGGCCTGACCAATATCCGTATTTTCGACGATGACGCCCGCGAACTTCTCAATGTTCTACCTGAAAACAGTATCGCCAAGGCCTTCATTTTGTTCCCCGATCCCTGGCCCAAAAAAAGACATCATCGGCGCCGTTTTATCGGCCCGGAAACCCTGGACCACTTGTCGCGCCTGATGAAAGATGGCGCCGAACTGCGCTTTGCCAGCGACCACATGGGCTATGCCTCGTGGACCCTGGAACATGTGACCCGCCACGGTGATTTCGCCTGGCCCGTTTCGCGGCCCGCCGATTGGCGTGAAAGGCCCGGGGATTGGGTTGAGACCCGTTATGAGATGAAGGCCCTGGCCAAGGGGAAGGCCTGCGCCTATTTCAGATTCTACCGCCGGTCCCGCCTTTGACGGGCCGGGTTTCTTGCGTCGAAAGCCCTTGTCTTTCATGTGCTGAAGGGTATATAAAGCGCGAGTTTGAGAAACCAAGTCTCGTTGATATGGCCTTAGGCTGGAATTAATGAGGTGGGCCTTTGGCCCGCCTTTTGTTTTTTTTAACGCAAACCGCGTCCCGGTTATCGGGGCCGGGGCAGGGAATTGAGGGGCGTCGCGGCATGGATTTGCCCGTCCGGGTCGAACGGCTGATCGTTCCGACCGTCGAAGCGATGGGGTACGAGGTCGTCCGGGTCCAGTTGACCGGAACGGAAGCCCCCATCTTGCAGGTGATGGCCGAACGCCAAGACGGCAAGACGATGGTGGTCGACGATTGCGCGACGATCAGCCGCGCCGTGTCCGCCGTTCTCGATGTGGAGGATCCGGTTTCGGGGGCCTATACCCTCGAGGTCAGCTCCCCCGGTATCGACAGGCCCCTGGTGCGGTTGAAGGATTACGAGCGTTTTTCGGGGTTCGATGTCCGGATCGAAACGGCGCGCCCCATAGAGGGTAGAAAAAGGTTCAAGGGACGCCTTCTCGGCGTCCATGAAGACACCGTTCGGGTCGAAATGGAAAAAGGCCCGGTCGACCTGCCTTATGGGGATATAAGGCGGGCAAAACTTATCATGACCGACGAATTGCTTGTTGCGGCGAAGGAGAGCCAAAACCAATGACCGAACCGATGAAGGATGTGAGCGCCGTTCACGCGCGCCCGGAATTGCTCCAGGTGGCAGAGGCCGTCGCGCGCGACAAGAACATCAGTCAGGAAGAAGTTCTCGAAGCCATGGAGCAGGCCATCCAGAAGGCGGGCCGCTCCAAGTACGGCCATGAACACGATATCCGGGCCACCATCGACCGCAAGTCCGGCGAGATTTCCCTGGCCCGTCATATCGAGGTGGTCGAGGACGTGGAAAATGAAATAACCCAGTTAACCCTGGACGCGGCAAAGAAGAAAAAGCCGGATGTGGAAGTCGGCGACTTCCTGGTCGATCCCTTGCCGCCCATCGATTTCGGGCGCATCGCCGCCCAGACCGCCAAACAGGTTATCGTCCAGAAAGTCCGTGAGGCCGAGCGCGCCCGGCACTACCAGGAATACAAAGACCGTATCGGTGAGGTGGTCAACGGCTTGGTCAAGCGCGTCGAGTTCGGCAATGTCATTATCGACCTGGGCCGGGCCGAGGGCCTGATGCGCCGCGACGAGACCATTCCGCGCGAACATTTCAACAACGGCGATCGCGTTCGCGCCTATATCGTCGATGTTCGCGAGGAAGCGCGCGGGCCGCAGATTTTCCTGTCCCGCACCCATCCCCAATTCATGGCCAAATTGTTCGCCCAGGAAGTTCCGGAAATTTACGACGGCATCATCGAAATCAAATCGGTGGCCCGCGATGCGGGATCGCGCGCGAAAATCGCCGTCCAGTCCCACGATTCCAGCATCGATCCCGTCGGTCCTTGCATCGGCATGCGCGGGTCCAGGGTTCAGGCCATCGTCGGGGAATTACAAGGCGAGAAGATCGACATCATTCAATGGTCCCCGGATGCGGCCACCTTTATCGTCAACGCCCTGGCGCCGGCCGAAGTGGCCAAGGTCGTCCTCGACGAAGAAACCAACCGGATCGAGGTGGTCGTGCCCGACGAACAGTTGAGCCTGGCCATCGGTCGGCGCGGCCAGAACGTGCGACTGGCCTCCCAGCTATCGGGCTGGGATATCGATATTCTGACCGAGGCGCTGGAATCCGAACGGCGGCAGGAAGAATTCTACCGGGGCTCCCAGTTGTTTATCGAGACCCTCGATGTGGACGATGTGATCGCCCACCTGCTGGTCACCGAAGGGTTTACCTCGGTCGAACAGGTGGCCTTCGTGCCGATTGCCGAAATGGTCGATATTGAAGGCTTTGATGACGATATTTGCGAGGAACTGCGGGCCAGGGCGCGCGGCTTCCTGGAGCAGCGTGATGCCAAACTGAGCGAACGCCGCGTCGAATTGGGGGTCAGCGACGACATCGCCGCGATCGATGGCGTGACGCCGGCAATCATGGTCGCGGTCGGCGAAGGCGGGGTTAAATCCCTCGATGATCTGGCCGACCTGGCCGGTGACGAGTTGATCGAATTGTTGCCCGAGGGCACGCTGAGCCAGGCCGACGCCGATGCCATTATCATGGCCGCTCGCGCCCATTGGTTCGAAGATGAAGAGGCGCCAGAAGAAGCCGAGGCGACGGATAAAGCTGCCGAGGAAGAAGAAACCGAGACCGACAAGACAGAGGAGAAAGAGGCCGACGCATAGCCGGACCCGGATATTAAGTGGTGACAAAACAGCGCCCCGACAAGGCCATGCCGCAGCGGCGCTGTATCGCCTCCCACCAGGTTCGCGATTGCAGCCAGATGATCCGGTTTGTGCTTGATCCGGAAAATCGGATCGTCGCCGATATCGCTGGCAAACTGCCCGGTCGGGGTTTTTGGTTGAGTGCTGAAAGGGATATGCTAAACACAGCATGTGCTAAAAACCTGTTTGCCAGGGCGGCACGGACAAATGTGACGGTTGCCGGGGACCTGGTTGATCGGGTCGAACGCCAACTGGTCAAGCGGTGCCAGGAGCATTTGGGCCTGGCCCGCCGCGCCGGAATGGCCGTCGCCGGATTCGAAAAGGTCGAGACCTGGCTGAAGACGGGCAAAGGTGCCGGGGTATTGTTGGCCGCAGTGGATGGATCGGCCCAGGGCCGGGCCAAAATAGCGGCCCTGGGGCGGGCCCTGGCGAAGAACAGTACGCTCCTCGAGTGTCTGGACAGCGCCGAACTGGCGGCCCCGTTTGGCCGGGATAAGGCGGTTCACGCCGTCGTGGCAAAAGGCCGATTGGCCGAAAAGTTGTCGGTAGACGGCGGGCGTCTGCAAGGATTGCGCCGGCAAGACGATGTCGCGGGTATTTGATGATTATTAGCCGCTGCGGCGGCAGGTGAACGAAACGGAAGTTTGATGAGCGAGAGCACGGAGCAAAATCAGAAGAAAAAACGCCTTGGCCTCTCCAGGCCAGGCAAGCTGGAGCTGAAAAAGACCGTGGAGTCTGGTCAGGTCCGGCAGAACTTCTCGCACGGTCGTTCAAAAATGGTCCAGGTCGAAGTTCGCAAGAAACGAACCTTCGCCCAGAACGATTCCGGTCGCATGGCCGAAGTCAAGGAAAACGATATTGATTTGACGGTGCCCGAAGAAGAAGTCGTCGCACCGATCGCGGTGCCGGAACCCCAGGAACCGGCTCCGGCCAGCGGATCGGGCCTGACCAGCGAGGAAAAGGCGGCCCGGGCGCGCGCCCTGATGAACGATGAAGTGGCCTCCAAACAGGCCGCCGAAGATGCGGTTTTGCAAGCCGCCGAAGAGGCCCGCCTGGCCGAATTGAAAGCCGCCGAGCCGGAAATTGTTGACCAGCCGGACCTTACGGCGGAAGAAATTGCCAGCGCCGAAAAGACCCGTCTGGAAGCCGAACAGGCCAAGGCCGAACAGGACAAGGCGACGGCATCGGCGGCGGCGGAAAAACTGAAAGCGGCAGAAGAAGGCGGCGGCGACACCGGCAAGGCGCGGCCCAAGCGCCCGGCGGTGGAAGAGCCGAAACGGCCAACCACCCAGCGGCGTGGCGAAAAGCGCCGCCGCTCGGGCAAGTTGACCATTGCCGAAGCCCTGGTCGATGGCGAAGAACGCTCACGCTCGCTGGCCTCGGTCAAGCGGGCGCGGGAAAAAGAAAAACAGAAACAGCGCCAGGTCCTGAGCGAAGGCAAAAAAATCCTGCGCGATGTGGTTATCCCCGAGACCATTACCGTTCAGGAATTGGCCAATCGCATGGCCGAACGCTCGTCCGATGTGGTCAAGGCGCTGATGAAGATGGATGTCATGGCCACGGTCAACCAGATCATCGATGCCGATACGGCCGAACTGGTGGTCAGCGAATTTGGCCACAATATCAGCCGGGTCGCCGAGGCCGATGTCGAAATTGGCCTGATGAGCGGCAAAGACGACGAACGAGGCGAACAAACCTCCCGCCCCCCCGTGGTCACGGTGATGGGTCATGTCGATCACGGCAAGACATCCCTGCTCGACGCCCTGCGCGAAACCGATGTGGCCAGCGGCGAAGCCGGCGGCATCACCCAGCACATCGGCGCCTATCAGGTGACAATGGCCGGTGGCGACAAAATCACCTTCATCGACACGCCGGGCCACGCCGCCTTTACCGACATGCGGTTACGCGGTGCCAAGGCGACCGATATCGTCGTCCTGGTGGTCGCCGCCGACGACGGCGTCATGCCCCAGACCATCGAAGCCATTTCCCATGCCAAGGCCGCCGAGGTGCCGATCATCGTCGCCATCAACAAGATGGACGCGCCCGGGGCTGACGCCAACCGGGTCCGCACCGACTTGTTGCAGCACGAACTGGTGATGGAAGAAATGGGCGGCGAGGTTTTGAGTGTCGAGGTATCGGCTAAAGAAAGGTCCGGCCTGGACAAGCTTGAAGAAGTCATCTTGTTGCAGGCCGAACTGCTGGATCTGAAAGCCAATGCGGAGCGTCCGGCCGAAGGCGTCATCATCGAAGCCCGGGTCGACAAGGGCAGAGGCTCTGTCGCCACCATCCTGGTCCAGCGCGGCACCCTCAGGACCGGCGATATTTTCGTCGCCGGTGCCGAATGGGGCCGGGTCCGCGCCCTGACCGACGATCACGGCGACACCATTGAGCAGGCCGGTCCGGCCACGCCGGTCGAAGTTCTTGGCCTCAACAGCACACCGTCTGCCGGTGACGATATGGCCGTGGTCGATAGCGAATCCAGGGCCCGTGAAGTGACCGAATTTCGTCAACGCCAAATCCGCGACAAGCGCGCCGCGGCCTCGGCCCGTGGCACCATCGAACAGATGTTCGAGCGTATCGGTCAGGGCGAGACATCAACCATGCCGCTGGTGGTCAAGGCCGATGCGCACGGTTCCGTCGAAGCCATTTCCGTGGCGCTTGAAAAAATGTCGACCGACGAAGTGGCGGCGAAAATTCTCCATGCCGGTGTCGGCGCGATCAACGAATCCGATATCACCCTGGCCAACGCCAGCGGCGGCTTTATTGTTGGCTTTAACGTCCGGGCGAACCCTCAGGCGCGCGCTCTGGCCAAGCGGGACGGAGTGGATATTCGGTATTATTCAATCATTTATGATGTCATCGACGACGCCAGGAAAGTCCTGTCGGGCATGTTGGCGCCGACCGTGCGCGAACAGTTGCTGGGCTATGCCGAAATCAAGGAAGTGTTCGCGGTCTCCAAGGTCGGCAAGGTCGCCGGTTGCTTCGTCAGCGAAGGTCAGGTCAGGCGCGGCGCCAAAGTTCGACTGTTGCGGGACGATGTTGTTATCCACGAAGGCGAGCTGTCCCAGCTCAAACGATTTAAAGATGATGTCAACGAAGTCAAGGAAGGCATCGAATGCGGCATGGCGTTCGCCAAGTACGAAGACATCAAAGTCGGCGACCGGATCGAATGTTTCGATATTGAGGAGGTCGCTCGCGAACTCGAGTAGGCCAGTCGGTACCAATGAACAAGCGCAATGATCGTGCGCCGAGCCAGCGTCAGCTTCGGGTCGGCGAAGAAATCCGTCACACGCTGGCCGCCATTGTCGGTCGCGGCGATTTGCGTGATCCCGTTTTGCAGGACCGCGCCATCACCATTACCGAAGTCCGGGTCAGCCCCGATATGCGCAACGCCACGGTCTATTGCGTTGCCCTCGGCGGCGAGGTGGGCGACAGCGACGAACTGATCACCGCCCTGAACAAGGCTCAGCCCTTCCTGCGTCACCAGATCGCCCAGCGGGTGCATTTGCGCACGGTCCCGGCCTTTACCTTCGTCGCCGACGGCTCTTTCGACGAAGCCGGTCATATCGACGCCCTGCTGCAATCGGATAATGTGATCCGCGATTTACGGACCGACTTGGGCGATAACGAGGACGACCCCGGTGGGGCGTAAGCGGCGCGGCGACCCGGTGCATGGCTGGTTGATTGTCGACAAGCCCGCCGGCATCACCTCGAGCGCCGTGGTCGGCAAGGTCAAGCGCCTATTCAACGCCGCCAAGGCCGGTCACGGGGGCACCCTGGACCCCATGGCCACGGGTATTTTACCCATTGCCTTCGGCGAGGCGACGAAGACCGTTTCCTATGTCATGGACGGGCTCAAATGTTACCGTTTCACCGTGCGCTGGGGCCAAAGCCGGACCACTGACGATGCCGAAGGCCAAGTGCTCGAGACCAGCCCTGTGCGTCCCGATAAAGAGCAAATTCGGGCCGCCCTTGGTGACTTTATCGGCCATATCGAACAGGTGCCGCCGGTCTATTCGGCTATTAGAGTCGATGGTCGGCGATCTTATGAACTGGCCCGCAATGATCAGGCCGTCGAACTTGCCTCCCGCATCATCCATATCGAGGCTTTCGAGCTGCTGGAAATAGTCGATAAAGACCACGCCACCTTTCAGGTGACCTCGGGCAAAGGCGCCTACATGCGGGGTCTGGCCCGTGATCTGGCCTTGAAACTGGGCACGTTTGGCCACATTTCCATGCTGCGGCGATTAAGCGTCGGACCTTTTGACGAGAGTTGCGCGATTTCACTGGATAAACTGCAGACCCTGGGGCATAGTGCGCCGCCTGTTGACAGCCTGTTGGCCGTCGAGACCGTGCTGGACGACATCCCGGCATTGGCCCTGACGCAACCAGAGGCTCGAAGCTTGCAGATGGGACAGCCGATAGCTGTGCTGCCTGTGGCGAACCGGTCTTCCCTTGGGAGAGTCAATCCAGACGCGGTCTACCGCGCCATGGCCGATGGCAGACTGATCGCCTTGACCAAAATCGTAGGGGCCGAAGTGCGCCCCATACGGGTGTTTAATTTATAGAACGTATAGGAGTATACGATGTCGATAACTGCCGAACGCAAGGCGGAGCTGATTAAGGAATTTGCCACCGCCGAAGGCGACACCGGGTCGCCAGATGTCCAGATTTCGATCCTCAGTGAGCGGATCACCAATCTGACGGACCATTTGAAAACCCACAAAAAAGATCACCATTCCCGCCGTGGCCTGCTGATGATGGTCGGCCAGCGCCGACGCTTGCTTGACTACCTGAAAAGGACACAGAGCGAACGCTATCAGGGATTGATCAAACGTCTGGGCCTGCGCCGCTAAGGCCGGGCCTGAACAAAAAAAGACCCGCCCCGGAAGGCCGTGGCGGGGCAGACTGTATGAAAATAAGGATAGATAGTCACATGTTTAAAGAATTTAGAAAAGAAATTGAATGGGGTGGCCGCCCGCTGGTTCTGGAAACCGGCAAGGTCGCCCGTCAGGCCGATGGGGCCGTTCTGATCAGCTATGGCGACACCAAGGTTCTGTGTACGGTTGTCGGCGAAAAGACCCCCCGTCCGGGTCTGGATTTTTTCCCCCTGGCCGTTCACTACATCGAAAAAGCCTACGCGGCTGGTAAAATTCCGGGTGGTTTTCTAAAACGCGAAGCCCGTCCCAGCGACAACGAAACCCTGACCTCCAGGCTCATCGACCGGCCCATTCGGCCGCTGTTCCCCAAGGGCTTCAAATGCGAGACCCAGGTTATCTGCACGGTCGTTTCCCACGACATGGAGAACAACCCGGACATCGCCGCCCTGATCGGCACCTCGGCCGCCCTGACCATTTCCGGCCTGCCCTTCATGGGCCCCATCGGCGGTTGCCGGGTCGGTTATATCGATGGCGATTATGTGCTCAACCCGCCGGTTGACGACATGCCCGATTCGGACCTGGATCTGATTGTGGCCGGCACCACCGAAGGCGTGTTGATGGTTGAATCGGAAGCTTCCGAACTGTCAGAAGAAATTATGCTGGGTGCCGTTTCCTTTGGCCACAAGGCGTTCCAGCCGGTCATCGAGGCGATCATCGAACTGGCCGAGGCGTGCGCTAAAGAACCCCGCCCGTTGCCCGAACCGGTTGCCGGTGCCGACGACATGATCGAAAAAATCGGCGCCATGGCCGAAGCCGGACTGCGCGATGCTTACGGCGAAAAAGACAAAATGGTGCGTCAGGGCAAAGTCAGCGCGATCAAGGATCAGGTCACCGCCGACCTGGCCGCCGACGATAGTCTGGACGCCGGCCTGGTTGACGCCGTTTTCGGTGACGCCTTCAAGAAGATTGAAAAGCACATCGTTCGCCGCGACATCCTGAAAACCGGCTTGCGCATCGATGGTCGCGACACCAAAACCGTGCGCCCGATCGCCACCGAAGTCGGTTTCCTGCCCCGGTCTCACGGCAGCGCCCTGTTCACCCGCGGCGAAACCCAGGCCGTTGTGGTCGCCACGCTGGGTACCGGCCAGGATGAACAGCGGGTCGATTCCCTGGAAGGCCAGCGGTTTGAGCACTTCATGCTGCACTATAACTTCCCGCCCTATTCTGTGGGTGAAGCCGGTCGTTTCGGCTTCACCGGACGGCGCGAAGTCGGCCACGGCAAATTGGCCTGGCGGGCCATTCATCCGGTCATGCCATCGAAGGACGATTTCCCCTACAC
>CBFDVE010000061.1:0-9823 GCA_965613205.1 uncultured Rhodospirillaceae bacterium | reverse complement strand
AACAAAAAGTGTACCACAGGCACTGCTGTTTATAACGACTCATTCCCTTCGTCTATAAACAGGGAGCCCTTGTTGTGCAACCCATTGCTTATCTAAAAAAATCTTTAATACGTATCCATAAACTATTTTTTTGGATACTGTTACCGCCTTCCTCGTCTCCTTCACCTACTATCACGACTACTTCTTCCCCTTCCTTGGCTACACCAAACTTCTCTCTAACTTCTTGTTCTATGCCAAAGTCGGTATTTAGACGTCCTATACTTGATTCAAGATATTCTTTTCTAACCTCCAATTCACTAAGCCCTCTCTCTGCATTGTTTTTAAAAATACGAGCTGAGTTAGCCTTTTTAAAAACCCCCCATGTCCCATTTAGCATAAAAAGTAGTATAAATGCAAGAAAAATAACCGTCATCTTTGAATATATAATCTGCCTCAAAAACCTCTTATTTTTCCTAAGCTTTATCATTGCCCTATAAGTGTACACTGTGGGGCAATCTCCAGCAATATTCTCCCGTTTTCTAGACGAACGAAGTGAGTCGTTAGAAAACGCAGTATTCTTGGAGTGCTACCTGTTTGCTCTCGAGCATATCGAGTGAATGCAAACAGCAGTACTTTATGTGCTATAATCCATAGACTATGATGCTATTCAACAAAAAATATAAGAAAGCAATAAAGATTTTCTGGACAACAATGAGCGTGCTTATAATAATAAGTATGACATTATTGTTCTCAGCACCAGCATTCTTTTAGAATCGTGCTGTTCACTTGCTTAGTTTTCGTCTCTACGAACCATCTTTAAGAATACCTCATGAGGGATTCGGACTTTACCCCGTTCCTTCATTTTCTTTTTGCCTTTTTTCTGCTTTTCGAGAAGCTTGCGTTTGCGGGTGATGTCGCCGCCGTAACACTTGGCCGTCACGTCCTTGCGCATGGCGCCGATGGTTTCGCGGGCGATGATCTTGCCGCCGATGGCCGCCTGGATGGGAATCTTGAACAATTGGCGCGGGATCAATTCCTTCAGCCGCTCGCAAACCTGCCGGCCGCGGGCTTCCGCCTTGTCCCGGTGGCAGATGAAACTCAGCGCATCGACCGCTTCCGAATTGACCAGGATGGAAACCCTGACCAGGTCGTTTTCGCGGAAACCGTCCATGTCGTAATCGAAGCTGGCGTAGCCCCGGGAGATCGACTTCAGCCGGTCGTAAAAATCGAAGACCACTTCGTTAAGGGGCAGGCGGTAGACCGCCATCGCCCTTGAACCGACGTAGGTCAGTTCCTCTTGTTCGCCGCGCCTGCCGGTGCATAGCTCCAATACCTGGCCCAGGTATTCGTCGGGGACCATGATGGTCGCCTTGATCCAGGGTTCCTCGATGGCGGCGATGGCGGTGGGATCGGGCATGTCGGATGGGTTGTGCAGCGCCGTCACGCCGCCGCCGGTGAGATGAATATTGTAGACCACGCTGGGGGCGGTGGTGACCAGTTCCAGGCCGAATTCCCGTTCCAGCCTTTCCTGGATTATTTCCAGATGCAGAAGGCCGAGAAAGCCGCAACGAAAGCCCATGCCCAGGGCCACCGAGCGTTCGACCTCGTAATTGAAACTGGCGTCGTTGAGGCGCAGCTTGGCCAGGCTTTCGCGCAAGTCCTCGTAATCGTTGGCGTCGGCCGGAAAAAACGAACAGAAGACCACCGGCGCCGAGGGCTTGAAGCCGGGCAGCGGCACGGCGGCCGGGTGCTTTTCCCCGGTGAGGGTATCGCCGACGTTGGTGTCGGCGACGGTCTTGATGGCGGCGGTGATGAAACCTATTTCGCCGGGGCCGAGCTCGGAAATTTTTTCCGCCTTCGGCGTGAATACCCCCACCTGGTCCACCTGATGGACGGCGTCCGTCGACATCATGCGGACCTTCATGCCTTTTCGCAGCACCCCGTCGTGGACCCGGACCAGGATCATCACGCCCAGATAAGGGTCATACCAGGAATCCACCAACATCGCCTTCAACGGCGCCGCCCGCTCGCCCACCGGCGCCGGCAGACGGGAAATGAGCGCTTCCAGCACTTCTTCCATTCCTTCGCCGGTCTTGGCGGAAACATTGACGGCATCGGTGGCGTCCAGGCCGATGACTTCCTCGATCTGGGCCTTGACGCGGCCGGGGTCGGACGCCGGCAGGTCGATCTTGTTGACGACCGGGATGATTTCCAGGTCCGCTTCCAGGGCCAGATAGGCGTTGGCCAGGGTCTGCGCCTCGACGCCCTGGGTGGCGTCGACCAGAAGCAGGGCCCCTTCGCAGGCAACCAGTGAGCGGCTGACCTCATAGGCGAAGTCGACGTGGCCGGGAGTGTCCATGAGGTTGAGTTGATAGGCTTCGCCGTCCCGGGCAATATATTTGAGACGCACGGTCTGGGCCTTGATGGTTATGCCGCGCTCGCGCTCGATATCCATGGAATCGAGCACCTGTTCCTTCATCTCCCGGTCCTGCAGACCGCCGCACACCTGGATCAGGCGATCGGCCAGGGTCGACTTGCCGTGATCAATGTGGGCGATGATGGAAAAATTGCGGATGTGGCTTAAATCAGTCGTCATGGCCCGGCTTTTATCATCGCCGGGCTTAAATGGCTACATCAGAATTTTCGCCATCCAGTCCGCCGGCAACGGGGCCACCCCGATCAGGGCCTGATGGGCCAGAACAAGGCCCGCGCTCAGGGCCAGGCCGCCGAGAATGCGCCACCAGCCGATCTGTCCCGGCGTCACCCGCGCCCGTCCGCTTACAATGGCCAAAAAGGGGATGAAAGAAGATTGCTCGACCAGTTGCTGCCAGCCTGGCTGCCGTTCGATCTTCTTGCGCCGATCGAGAAAATAACCCCCGACCAGGGCCTCGAGCGCCAACGCACCAAAGAATATCCACGCCGCCGCATCGGGATTGGCGGCCATATGAGATAACGCAAACAGCCCGACCCCCCACATCGCCGGTTGCCGGGTGATTTTCAAAATTCCCGGCACGGCCTGGCCATAATTACCATTTTCGGTCGCAAACGCCGAGGGGTTGACGATGGTGTATCCGCAAAAAATCAGGATCGCCGCAAAGGGCATGACAACCAGGGGGACCAACGTCAATGCCGGCAGGTTCAGGGCGACGCTCGGAGCGGCGGTATAGGCCGAGTACATCATCAGGAAAAGCACGATGGCGATGATCGAATAGACAATTCTAAAGGTCCCCATGCGCCACCGGTGAATGAGAAACTTTCGCACCGGCGGATGCGACAAAAAGAAGTGGCTGCCGACAAACATGGTCGCCAACAAGGCCAGATTGGCCAACCCATAGTCTAGAAATTCCATCCCGTATCCCCGTTCAAGGCAGCGGCGAAAGACCGATCACGCGCTCATGCAGCAAGATCAGCAGTGTATACAAACCAAGCCCGCCCGCAAGGGGAACGAAGCCGATTCCTCTAAGCCGGGCCTTGCCCTTAAACCATGCCAGCAGGGGAACGTTGGAGGTGGTCGCGCTCAGGCTAATCCAGACATCGTCGCCCAACCGGGCACGGCGTTTGCCATCCAGGCTTTTCGGACCCGTCAGACCCAGCAGCAGGAGCAGGGAAAACATCATCAACGCCGCGCCATCGCCATTAACCGGCAGATGGCTGATCGCCCACAGGCCAATGGCCCAGATCACCGGATGACGGGTTATGGCGACGATACCGGGACTGTCAGGATCAAACTTGCTGGCATCGGCCAGGGACAGGGACAGGGGGTTGGGCTGGGCCAGGCCGCCGACCAGCAGGATACAGGCAAACGGCATGACCAGCAGGGGCAGCCAACGGGCCCACGGCCCAAATTGCCAGATTTCCACGTAGGGCGCGCCCGAGTAGGCAACAGCCAGCCAGATAACAACCGCCACCGACATCAGTGAATACAGGGTCAGATACATGGCCTTGCCGAGCGCCCGGATCAACTGCGCGCGCAAAGGCTTATAAGCGGGGATTGCGTGGGTCAGAATAAAGCAGACAATTGCGGCGACGAGTCCTGTCATGGCCGCCCCCTATAGCATAAGCCAGGTCAAGGCTGAACGGGGGTCAGAATTGGACGAGAATTTCTGCCCGCGAGCCCGACCCATTGTCGCGCCCTTCCAGATAGGCGACGAAGGCATCCAGTTGCAGTTGAACCCGCTGGCCGATGGCTTGCTGGAACTGCACCGAAAAACCCGCCGCGTCGGTGCCGGAACCATCGGTTTCAAACAAATTACGGGTGGTGTCTTTGACCCCGGCCACTTCGAGCACCAGATTGCGCCGATGCTGGTCCCAGAAGGCCTGGTAACCAATCGCCACACCGAGCACCTGGGTGTTGAAGCTGCTCAGTTCGGACAGGTGATTGCCGAGGCTGGGAGAGGCAAAATTGATGCCCAACGCGGCCAGGGGCCCGCCGACAATGGGTTCGCGACCGGCCTGGGAATAGCGATCAATGCCCCAGAACGGGTTGACATAGAACACATCGTCAGACGATTTCGGTGTCCACGACAGTTCCGCCGACAGCAAGACACCGTCAGTAACCTGGGCCGTATCTCCGCCTTCGCCAAAGGACGCGTTGATCCGGTACGACGTATTGACCGTGCCGATACCGCCAAACGGGTTCCAGCCCCGCTGCAGGGCCGACAGGCCGATATAGTAACCATCGCCCCCGGTCGAGTTGGTGTCGTCGTCCTGAATGGTGACGAAGTCCAGCGCCCAGGTGCTGGCCATGGTATCGGCCTGGGTAAACAGGCCAAACATATAGGGTGCGTTCAGGCGCTGGCGGTTTGCCGGTGTGCCCCGGTCTATGTTATCGATAGCAGCGACACCGGTGATCCGGATATTGGAAAAACCAGGCGCATGCAGGTTGTTGCGAACGATGCCGATGGAATCGAGCGTGTCGTTGATCATGACCCCTTCCTGGAAGGTGATCTGCTGACGACCGATGGAGAAGCCGTAATCGATCAGCTTCTGGCCTGCCAGGTCCAGATTCGGGAACAGCGAGCCGAAATCGCCCTCACAGAAGGCGGTTCGTATGTAGACGCCGGCTTCTGACTGGCCGCCTTCAAGCCCCTGATTGGATTCAAAGCTGTAGCGGGTGAAGTTGGTGAATTCGTTTTTGTCCAGGGGCGAAATCCCGACGATACATTTTTCCGTCGTCGTCAGGCTTAAATTGACAAACATGTCCAGCCGAGTGGCGATTTCAGTGTTGCGCCCAGGCGTGCCAACGGCTTGATAGGTCTGGATTGCCGTGCGCGACGTTCCGAACACCCACAGGCACGGAGTCCAGATTGCGCCGCCCGGAATTTCCACACCGCGCGGCAATTTACCATTGCCGAGAAACTTGCAGCCCAGTTCAAGCGGCATCGCCGGTCGTTCGGGAACCGTGGCGTAAGGCACCGGTTTGTCCGACAGTCTGGGCACATCGGTTGTTTCACCAAGCGGGAACAAGCCCCCCGACCAGGCCGGTGTTATGGCCGATGCAAAGACCGCCGTCGCGGCGGCGGCGCCGAGCACCGTTCGAAAATAGCTTAGATATTTTTCCATATACCCCTGCATGATCTTCCCCAAAATACCGGACTCTCTTTTGTCATTGTTATGATTTAACGCCGTGTGGAATTTCGCTTCCATTATTTCACGTCGAACACGACTTGACGTTGCCACAGCACTTCACGCCCGGCAACAACGGCATCGGCCGCCGCCCGGGGGCTGATGCCGTAATCGAACCCGACCACCTGGATGGTGTTGATCAGGTTGATCGGGAACATCTGGGCCAGCATCTCGACTTTGGCTTTATAGGGTCCCTTGCCTGTCAACGCACTGCCATCGATGACATATTTGGCCCAACGTTCGCCGCCTGTCTCGATGCCCTTGCGATGGTTTCGTTCGACCGTCGATTCACCGGTCAGGATCAGCGACAAACGGGTCGGCCTAAGGAACGGCAGGGCGGTCGTCGAATAAGGAATGGTGACGGTCCGTTCGCGTTCGCCACCGCGCACACTTTGCACCAGAAAGCGGGATTGCAGGCTGAACAGTTGATCGTCCAGTGGCATTTCACCGGCGTGCACATAAGACGATTCGTTGTCCCGGACATCGCCATTGGGATCCGTATCGCCCGACAAAAAGACCACCTTGCCATCGCTATCGGTCACCGTGACCCGCAACCAGACCAGCCGTTCGCCGGTGAACCCGGTCGGTACATTGTGACCTTTGGTCAGGTTTTCGACCCGTACCTTGAACTTGATGCTATCGGCGCTGATGCTTTCGGTGACGATATCACCGAGACCATAGCCGTTGCGCAAGACTTCCAGCCGTTTGCCCCGCATATATTCAAGTCTTCTCAATTGATATTCGATGATTTCACGGGCATCGTAGCGATCATCGATGGCTTCCCAGGCGGCCGGGAATTTGAAATCTTCGGCAACATCGTCTTCGAACTCGTCCGTGCCCCAGCCCGCCGCCACATTAAACGTCAACCAGTCGGTCAGAGTCGCCAGTTTCTGGGCTTCCGCATTGTGCGGGAAGATGCCGGGCGGCAGTAATGAATAATCCGGGCCGGCAAATATGTGATTGGTCAGCTTGCGGTCCTTGGTCGGCTCGCCGCCAACCACCGCCGCCGGACCAAAGTCGTAACCCGAGGGGATGCCCTGAATCTTGCCCATATGACAATCCTGACAGGTCGTTCCTTCTTTCGCCGCCGGGCTACCGCGATATTCGCTGAAGGCTTCTTCCAGGCGGAAGCCGTTGAGCAAGGTCACATCGTGGCAGGTGGCGCAGAAAGTCGAGGTGGATATGGCTGCGAACTTGGTCACCTTGGTGTGTATTTTTCGTCCCACTTCATCGGGTTTGGTGACCACCCGGTATTTGTCATCGGCCAGGACACGTTGCAGTTCCTCATTGCCCGTGGGGCCAAATACCGGAGCCAACAAATCACCTTCGACCACGGCGAAGCGGCCGCTGGCCTTGTTGTACATATGTTCAACCCGGTGGCAGACAATGCAGGTAATGCCTTCCCGCGATGTGGCCTGGCGTTCCAGATTGGAAATCTGGGTCGATTCACCCTGCGCCATGCCGACCTGATTGTGGCAACGGATGCAGAAATCGCCGTTGGTTCCGTTAACCTGAATATTGATGAAATTCTGCAACGCCATATAGGCAGGACTTAGCTGCGAATAGGAATGCTGGGATACCGCCCATTCCTCGAACTGCTTGGGATGGCAGGTTCCGCAGGTTGTCGCCGACGGGAATTTGCTTTCCGTAAACAGGGCATCATGGGCTTCGGAGGCGGTTTTTTCGGCTTCCGCCTGGGCCATTTCGGTTGTCGAAATTTGCGGGGTCGACGGGGTCTCGGCGGCAATCGCCAGAGTACCGACGGTGACGAATATCAGGGCCAATGCGGCAAAAATTATGACACGTTGCAAGGTCTTGGTATCCTTCTGTTAAAACGATAAACACAGACTGTCCTGCACGATTCGTTTGGCTCTCTCGCCATAGAATCGAGCCACATTTGACGCTCAACGGGGGAGTATTAACGGAAATTAGACGGTCGTCCACCCGAAATACTATATTTTTAATGGGTCCGGTGCACATTATAGAGTAATCATAGAGTCATCGATGATTTTTGCTCTAATTAACCATATTTTGTTTGTGGTTTATTATTTAATCTGACAACAGTATCAAGGAATTCCCGATTGCTGAAAGGCTGGAGGCCGTGCCGAAAAACAACCCCCTGAAGCTCAACAAGCTGCAATTGCGGACTTTGTTGCTGATGCAGGAACTGGCCCGTCATCCCGGCACGGCAACGACACATCCGGCCACCGGCGAGGTCACCCTGACCACCCTGCCCCGGCCCCATGGCAACCATGTCCATATCGGAGATTTCGTGGTCGCCGCCAGCGATATCAGCGGTTTTACCAATGCCGCCGTGTGGCGGGCGCTGGAACGCAAAGGCCTGGCCCGGTCGAACTTCCCCTTATCCATCACCCTGAACCCGGTCGGGCTTGCTTACGACACGGGCTTAAGCGACCGCCTGACCCAACCGTCGGATCATTAAAGATCAGGCGCTTGCAATCCGTGCTGCAAACAGGTGGCGACGACCGTGTTGCGCAGCAGGCAGGCGATGGTCATGGGGCCGACGCCGCCGGGCACCGGGGTGATCGCCCCGGCCACGGCAATCGCTTCGCCAAAAGCCACATCGCCGACCAGCCGGGTCTTGCCGTCGCCCTTTTCAGGGGCTGGAATGCGGTTGATGCCCACGTCGATAATTGTCGCGCCCGGTTTGATCCAGTCGCCGCGCACCATTTCCGGTCGGCCCACGGCGGCGACCAGAATATCGGCGGCGCGGCATTCCTGCGGGAGGTCGCGGGTGCGGGAATGGGCGATGGTGACGGTGCAACTTTCGGCCAGCAGCAGCGCCGCCACGGGCTTGCCGACAATGTTGGAACGGCCCAGCACCAACGCCTTCAGGCCCGACAAATCGCCCAGATGATCTTTCAACATCATCACACAGCCCAGCGGCGTGCACGGCACCATGGCCCGTTTATCGCCGGTGGTCAGGCGGCCCGTGTTGATGGCGTGAAAGCCATCGACATCTTTCTGCGGCGCCACCGCGTTGATCACGGCGTCTTCGTTGATGTGATCCGGCAGCGGCAACTGGACCAAAATGCCATTGACCCGATCATCGTTGTTCAGGTCATCGATTAATCTCAGCAAATCCGCTTCAGGCGTGTCATCGGGCAACTTGTGCTCGAAGGATTGCATTCCGGCTTCAAGGGTTTGCCGGCCTTTGTTGCGCACGTAGACCTGACTGGCCGGGTCCTCGCCGACCAGCACCACGGCCAGCCCCGGCGTGATGCCATGATCGGTGACCAGACGGCAGACTTCGCCGGTCAGTCGTTGGCGCAGGCCTTCGGCGAAGGCCTTGCCGTCAATAATATGAGCGTCCGCCATGTTGCCTTTACCTTTCTGCCAAAAAATTTCTCAGCCAAAGATGAAGATGATCCAATAGCACTTCTGTTTCTCCGGCGACGAGGAGTGTCTTGTTGCGGTCGGTGGCGCCGTGGATCACCTGGATGCTGGATTTTTTTAGCCTCCACTGGCGCGACAGCAATTTGATCAGCGCCCCGTTGGCCTTGCCCGCTTCGGCAACGGCGGTCACCCTGGCCTTGATCAAACCGTTGCCGTCGCCATCCGCTTCAACCGATACGATTGCGTTGGCCGATGCCCCGGGCGCCAGCCGGATGCGGACACGAACACCGCCGCGGGCAACGGAAAAAGGATCGGCATGAGGATCAGATGCCAAATTTGACCAACAGGCGGATCAGCACGTTTTCGACAAACATCAGGCCCAAAATCAACACCACCGGCGAAAAATCCATGCTGCCCATGGTCGGCAGCAGGTTACGGATGGGCCGCAGGGCCGGTTCGGTAATACGGTGCAGGAAATCACCGATCATGTAGACGAGCCGATTGGACGTATTGACCACATTGAATGAAACCAGCCAGCTTAAAATAATGCTGCCGATCACGACCCAGACGTAGATATCGATGACGGCCAGCAGCAGTTGTAAAACAGGTCCGAGAATAACGTCCATGGCGGGGGCAATTCCTTGTTGGTTTCGGCGCGCCTAATTTAGTCTGCCCATCGGGGTGGCGCAAGGGGCCGAACAAGGGGCCGAACAAAGGGCCGAAGACGGCCTTGACAGGCCGCCTCAAACCGGCGATTTTCCCCTTCGAAAAGGGGCCGTAGCTCAGTTGGGAGAGCGCCACGTTCGCAACGTGGAGGTCAGGGGTTCGATTCCCCTCGGCTCCACCAATAAAAACATTGCCG
>CBFDVE010000060.1:0-9921 GCA_965613205.1 uncultured Rhodospirillaceae bacterium | reverse complement strand
CGGCTGGTGCTCGGTATCGATCGGCCCACCGCCGGAACAGTGCTGTTCGAGGGCCGCGACATGGCCGATCTGTCAGTCGATCAGTGGCGCGCCCAGCGCCGCGACATGCAGATGATCTTCCAGGACCCGCTCGGCTCCCTGAACCCGCGCATGACGGTGTTTGACATTCTCAACGAGCCTCTGGAAATCCACAATATTGGTGACAAGGATATGCGCGGCGAAATGGCCGCCCAGTTGATGAAGATGGTCGGCCTTGATCCGCTTCACTGCTGCCGCTACCCGCACAGTTTTTCCGGCGGCCAGCGCCAGCGCATCGGCATCGCCCGGGCGCTGGCCTTAAAGCCGGAATTGCTGATCTGCGATGAACCGGTGTCGGCGCTCGATGTGTCGATCCAGGCCCAGGTCCTGAACTTGTTGAAAGACCTGCAGGAAAAGCTCGGCCTGACCTATCTGTTTATTTCCCACAACCTGGCCGTGGTCGATTACGTGGCCGACCGCATTGCCGTCATGTGCGCCGGTCGGCTGGTCGAAATTGCGCCCTGCGAAGTGCTGTTTGCCAACCCGGTACACCCCTACACCAAGGCCCTTATTTCTGCCGTGCCCTACCCGGATCTGGACCAGCCGCTTGATTTTGCCGCCCTGATGGAAGGCAAGGCGTCTGACCCGGAGGCCTGGCCCGAACCGTTTTATTCTAGAGGCCAACGCGCGGGCCTGATAGAAGTTGGTAATGAACATCTGGTGCGAGCGCACGGCGCTCCTTAAACGAGCGCCGCCACCTTAGGTATTTGGAGTGTTTGAAAGATGACCAGATTTTTCGCCCCGGCCCTCGCTGCCATCGCCTTGACGTTCCTTGCAGTGCCTGCCGCTGCCGTGGAAATGGTCGAGACGCCTTTTTTTGCCGCGGCCGTGAAAGCCGGTAAGTTGCCGCCGGTTGATGCGCGTGTGCCGCAAGATCCGGCGGTGTTCAGGGGCGATGGCAAGGAATTGACCCTGGGCGTTCAGGGTGGCGATTTGCGGATGCTGATGGGCCGGGTCAAGGATGTCCGCATGGCCGTGGTTTACGGCTACGCCCGCTTGGTCGGATACGACCGGGAGTTCAATTTACAGCCTGACCTGGCCGCCGCTATCGATGTCAAAGAGGGCCGGATTTTCACCATCAAACTGCGCAAAGGGCACAAATGGTCCGACGGCGCACCTTTTACGGCGGAAGATTTTCGCTATTACTGGGAAGATATCATCGGCAACAAGGAACTGACCCCGTCGGGACCGCCGCGTGGTTTGCTGGTCGATGGCGAGGCACCGAAAGTCGACTTTATCGATGAAACAACCATTCGCTACAGTTGGTCCAAACCGAACCCGTATTTCCTCACCGCCCTGGCCGCCGCCCGGCCTTTGTATATCTATCGCCCGGCCCATTTCCTGAAAAAATACCACGCCAAATATGTCGAGGCGAAAAAACTGGCGGCCATGGTCAAGGACTCGGGCCAACGCAACTGGGTCGCCCTTCATTTTAAGATGGACCATCAGTACAAGAACGAAAATATCGAGATGCCGAGCCTGCAGCCGTGGGTCAACACGACCAAAAAGCCATCGGAACGGTTTATCTTCAAACGCAATCCCTTTTTCCACCGCATCGATGCCAAAGGCCGTCAGTTGCCCTATATCGACCGCCTGATCATGACCATTGCCAATTCGAAACTGATCCCGGCCAAGACCGGCAGTGGCGAGGTCGATCTGCAGGCTCGCTATTTGCAATTCAACAACTATACTTTCGTCAAACGGGGCGAAAAACGTAACAATTACAAAGTCTTGCGCTGGCGCCCGGCGAAGGGGGCGAAAATCGCCCTGTACCCCAACCTGACCATCAAAGACCCGGTCTGGCGGGCCCTGTTCCGCACCGCTGATTTCCGCCGTGCCCTGTCCCTGGCGGTCAACCGGGAAGATATCAACCAGGCGGTCTATTTCGGCCTGGGCAGCGAAGGCAACAACACGGTGCTGGCCGGCAGCCCGTTTTACAAAGACGATTACCGGACCCGCTGGGCGACCTACGACCTGGACCGGGCGGCGAAGTTGCTCGACGGCCTGGGCCTGACCAAACGCAATGACCAGGGCATCCGGCTGCTGGCCGATGGCCGGGCCTTGGAAATTATCGTCGAAACCGCCGGCGAAGACAGCGAGCAGACGGATATTCTGGAACTGATTAAAGAAGACTGGTTGAAGATCGGCGTTAAAATGTTCGTCAAGCCGTTGCAGCGGGAAAACCTGCGCAACCGCATTTTTGCCGGCGACACGCAAATGTCTGTGTGGTTCGGTATGGAAAACGCCGTGCCGACCGCCGACTGGGCACCGGACGAGTTGGCCCCGACCAGTCAGCAGCAACTGCAATGGTCCAGTTGGGGCAACTATTATGAAACATCGGGCGCCGGTGGCGAAAAGCCCGATACGGAACTGGCCAACAAACTGTTGATGCTCAACGATCAGTGGCGGGACGCCAAAAGCAAGGAAAAACGCGCTGAAATCTGGCGCACCATGCTCGATATCCACGCCGACCAGGTCTATTCCATCGGCATTGTCGCCAGTGTTCCCCAGCCAGTCGTGGTCAATAACCGGCTGCATAACGTGCCGAAAAATGGCATTTACAACTGGAACCCAGGCGCCCACTTCGGCATTTACCGACTGGACACGTTCTGGTTCGATGGCGGTTCCAACGGTAAGGATAAATAATGTTATCCTTTTTGCTGAAACGCATTGGCACCATGTTGATGACCATGGCGGCGATCAGCGTTCTGGTATTTATCATCATTCAGTTGCCGCCGGGCGACTATCTGACCTCTTACATCACCGAACTTGAAAGCCAGGGCGAACGGGTCAGCCCGGAAAAAATCGAATTCCTGAGAGTCCAGTACGGCCTCGATAAATCCATGGTCAACCAGTATTTCTTCTGGGTTGGTGGCCTGGTGCAGGGCGATCTCGGGTATTCGTTTGAACATAACCTGCCGGTCAAGGAAGTCATTGGCGAGCGCATGTTCCTGTCGTTGATCCTGAATTTCGTCTCCATTTTGTTTATCTATGTGGTGTCTTTTCCGATCGGCGTCTATTCGGCCACCCACCAGTACAGTTGGGGCGATTATGGTTTGTCGTTCCTGGGTTTTCTGGGCCTGGCCACGCCTAACTTTCTGCTCGCCCTGGTCATGCTGTATTTCGCCAATACGGTGTTTGGCACCTCCATCGGCGGCCTGATGGACCCGCAATACATGGATCAGGGCTGGAGCATCGACAAGGCCTTGAGCGTGCTCGAACATCTGTGGGTGCCGGTGGTCGTGATTGGCACCTCGGGCACGGCTGGGATGATCCGGCGGTTGCGCGCCAACCTGCTCGATGAGCTACAAAAACAATACGTCGTCACCGGTCGGTCCAAGGGCATGCGGCCCGGTCGGCTGTTGATCAAATATCCCCTGCGCATGGCCTTGAACCCGTTCATCGCCGATATCGGCAACCTGTTGCCCCAGGTCATATCGGGCTCGGTCATTGTCTCGACCGTGATGTCCCTGCCGACCACCGGGCCGATGTTGCTGTCGTCGCTGCAAAGCCAGGATATGTATCTGGCCGGGTCGTTCCTGATGTTCATTGCCATGCTGACGGTGATCGGCATGTTTGTCTCCGACGTGCTGCTGGCGTTTCTTGATCCGCGGATTCGCATGGGCGGGGGCAACGTCAAATGAGCGACCGGCTGGAACATTTCATCTGCCAGGAACCGTTCGATGCGGAAGCCATGGACGCCCCTTCGGCCGCCCTGGAGCGGTTGTATATGGCCTCTCAGTGGAAGATGATGTGGTGGCGTTTTGCCCGCCACAAGCTGGCCATTGGCGCCGGGATTATCTTGATCCTGAGCTACATGTCGGTCTTTTTCGCCGAGGTGATCGCGCCCTACGAGCTCAACGACCGCAATTCAAAATACATATTTGCACCGCCGCAAACCTTGCATTTGTTTGATGACGACAAGTTTGTCGGCCCGTTTGTCTACGGCTACAAGTTCACCCTGAACATGGATACCCTGGAGCGGGAATATGCCGACGACCGGGACAAGGTGATGCCGATCCGCTTCCTGTGTTCGGGCAAGCCCTATCAATACTGGGGCCTGTTCGACGCCAGCTTCCATCTGGTGTGTGCGGCAAAAGGCGGCGAGATGTTCCTGCTGGGCACGGACAGACTGGGCCGCGATATGGCCTCGCGATTGATCTATGGCGGCCGGATTTCCTTGAGCGTCGGCCTGATCGGCATCACCATCAGTTTCATTTTGGGCATCAGTATTGGCGGCGTCGCCGGATATTTCGGCGGCTGGGTCGATAATGTGGTCCAGCGGGTGATCGAGATCCTGCGATCCTTGCCCGAACTTCCCCTGTGGATGGCCTTGTCGGCGGCCTTGCCGGTAACCTGGAGTCCGATAGTCGTTTATTTAGGGATCACCATAATACTGGGCCTGCTCGATTGGCCGGGCCTGGCCCGCGCGGTGCGCTCGAAATTACTATCCTTGCGGGAGGAAGATTATTGCACGGCGGCGCGCCTGATGGGGGCCAAACCCAAGCGTATTATCGGGCGTCATTTGCTGCCCAATTTTATGAGCCACCTGATCGCCTCGGCGACCCTGTCGATCCCGTCGATGATTTTGGGTGAAACGGCCCTTAGTTTCTTAGGCCTCGGGCTACGGCCACCGGTGACAAGCTGGGGTGTGCTGTTGGCCGAGGCGCAAAATATCGAAGCCGTGGCATTGTATCCCTGGCTGATGCTGCCCATGTTACCAGTGGTTATCACCGTCCTGGCCTTTAATTTCCTCGGTGATGGGTTGCGCGATGCCGCCGACCCCTATGATTGATCCTTTATTGTATCTATTCTAAATTATTCGTTCACGGGGCTTTTGAAATATACTGAATAACGATCATGGCGACGGATTTCGAACACAAAATGGTCGCCTTGACGGCGGCATTCTTAGGCAAGTTATCAGACAAAGTCCGTGAACTTGAATTTGCGGCGGCACCCATCGGTGAGCCCGCCGACGGGGTCGCCGTTGGCAAATCCCTGAGGGCGGTTCAGGACCTGGCCCACAGGTTGGCCGGTTCGGCCGGAACATACGGTTTTAGCAATATTGGCCACACGGCCCGTAATCTGGAGTTGCTCTGTCAGTCTTTGCTTGAAGCGCCCGACTCCATGGCATCGGGGGATTTGGCGCAGGTTGATGAATTGCTGTCGTTAATGGCAGAGCAGGCGGAAACCGCCACCTTTTCGGCGCTTGCCCAACCACAGATTGTGACCGACCTGCCGCGCCGCGCCGTCGAGGGCGCTGCGGCGGTGAAATCAAAGAACCTGATCCTGGTCGATGACGATGCCGAACAGTCGCAATTGCTGGATCAGCTTCTGACCAATTTTGGCTATACCGTCCGGGTTCTGGAAAATCCTGCCGAGCTAGGACAGGTGGCACAGGAATTCGAGCCCGATGCGGTGATCATGGATATCATGTTTCCGGGCGATCGGGACGCCGGTTTAACGACCATCAACCGGCTGCGCCAGGATCACTTGCTCGACTGTCCGGTTATTTTTGTTTCCGTGCGGGAAGATTTCCCGGCCCGGCTGGAAGCCATCCGTGGCGGGTCTGATGGCTATATTGTCAAACCTATTGAAATCAATATCCTGATCGAAATGCTCGGTCGTCTGACCGAAGAAGGCGACAGAGCGCCATTCCGGGTATTGATTGTCGATGATGATAGCGACCTGACAGAGTATTGCCGGGTCGTTCTGGAAGATGCGGGCCTGGATGTCAGTGTTGTTAATGATCCATTGCTGGCCGCAGAAGAAATGATCCGCTACGGCCCCGACGTGATTGTGCTGGATATAGAAATGCCCGATTGCGACGGTTTCGAACTGGCCAAGGTGATCCGCCAGATGGGCGACGTATACCTGCAAATCCCCATTTTGTATTTAACCGCCCACGATGATATTTCAAATCAGGTGCTGGCCATGCGCACGGGCAGTGAAGATTTTATTGCCAAGCCGATCAATGCGGAAAGATTGGTGACTTCGATTATCGCCCGCTCGGAACGGGCTCGGGTTCTTAAAGCGCTCTATCAGCGCCTGCGCTCCGGGGAAGAACGGTTTGGCTCAATCACCCAATCGGCTAACGAAGCGGTTGTATCGGCCAACTCTCTCGGCCTGGTTTTGTCCTGGAATCCCAGTGCCGAACGGATATTTGGATTTAGCAAACGTGATATTATCGGCAAACCCATCACCATGCTGGTGCCGCAACATCTGCGTCAGGCGCATCTTCAAGGGTTCAAGCGGTTTTGTGACGGCGACAACGGCAAGATCATTGGCTCGACAGTCGAATTGCTGGGCTTGCGCAAGGATGGAATCGAATTTCCCATGGACTTGTCCCTGTCGTCGTGGAAATCCCAGGGCGACATTTTTTTTGCGGCGACCATGCGCGATATCACCGAACGCAAGGAAATCGAAGCCGCCCTGCATAATGCCAAGAAAGAAGCAGATAAGGCCAACCAGGCAAAATCCGAATTTTTGTCGGCCATGAGTCACGAACTGCGAACGCCCCTGAACGCTATTCTCGGGTTTGGTCAACTTCTGCAATTCAACCCCAAAGAACCTTTGAGCGAGACGCAGGATTCCAGCGTCAATCTGATTTTGAAGGGCGGCAGCCATCTGCTTGAATTGATCAATGATATTCTCGATCTGGCCAGGATCGAAGCCGGCAAGGTTGAATTAAGTATTGAAGACGTTTCGATTTTGTCCGTGGTTGAAGACAGCCTTTCGCTGGTTTCCGAACTGGCGGCAAACAGGAATATCGCGATCGACATTGACCAGCCAGTCGAGAAAATTGATCGTATCCGGGCCGATTTTACCCGCATCAAGCAGGTTTTGCTCAACTTGCTGTCGAACGCCATCAAATACAATCGTGACGATGGCAAGGTGACCATTCGCCTGCAACAATCCGGATCGTACTATCAGCGGATTTCAATTATCGATAGCGGCATGGGGATCGCCGAAAATCTGCGCGGCGATTTGTTCAAACCCTTCAATCGGCTGGGGGCCGAAAGTACGGATATCGAAGGGACAGGCATCGGCCTGGTCGTTTGCAAGCAATTGGTCGAATCCATGGGGGGTCATATTGGCATGGAAAGTCAGGTAGGTATTGGCAGTACGTTCTGGTTCGAACTGCCGTCCTCGAGTGGCCAGAACACGACCGGCCGGCGCATCAATCAACAAGCCAATTCAGCCGACCCTAGGGATCAGGTCACCGATGCTCCCGGTGCGACAGAAAACCTGGGCCAAAACCTGATGCTTTATGTGGAAGACAACCCTTCGAATTTGCAGCTTATGGAAATGATTGTCAGCCGCATTGACGGACTGAGTTTGATTTCCGCTCACAGTGCGGAACTGGGCATCGAACTGGCCCGCTCCCGGCATCCCGATATTATTATTCTCGATATCAACCTGCCCGGCATGGACGGGTTCAAGGCCTTGGAAATATTGAACTCCGACGAAGAGACTCGCGACATTCCGGTGCTGGCGCTGAGCGCTGCCGCGACCAGGCGAGACATCGAAAAAGGCGAGGCCGCCGGTTTCGCCCGCTACATGACCAAGCCCATGGAGATCCAAAACGTCATAGAAGCGATCAATCAGCATCTTGTGAATTAATGACTTTGTTCAGGTACTCGTCATGTTCGGCGAGTAGAGTGATGCTGGAATAAAGCAAAATCTGTTATAGGACGTTGATCTGTGGTAAGAATCAGTGTCCGTTGGATTTTTGGTCGTGCGCGGCGTGTTTTATATTGGGGTAAGCGAAATGGTGACAGAGGTTGAAGTTCAGGCGACCGCTCCGGCGGTAACATTGCAGGCAGATGCGGACGGCACGGTATCGTTGCCTGCAGGATTTTCTCTCAGCGGATCAGATTTCGCCCAATCCGGCCCGGACCTGGTGCTGACCGCGCCCGACGGCAGCCAGATTATCATTAACGATTATTTCAACGGCCAGGTGCCGCCCGACCTGGTGTCGGCTAATGGGGCGACCATCGGTCCCGAACTGGCGATGCAACTGAGCGGCTCGCAAGCCCCGGCCCAGATGGCCCAGGCGGTGACGGAGTCCAGTGTCACCGGCGAGGCCATTGGCCAGGTGGAAACCGTGACCGGCACGGTCAGCGTGATTCACACCGATGGCAGCCGGGGCGACCTGTCCAGTGGCGATGCTGTCTATCAGGGCGATGTGCTTGAATCCGCAACGGACTCCTCCATTGGCATTGTCCTGGCCGATGAATCGGCGTTTTCCATGGCCGAAAACGGTCGCATGGTGCTCGATGAAATGGTTTATGAGCCGGAAACCCAGGAAGGCTCGTTGTCCATATCCGTGGTCACCGGCGTGTTTACCTTCCTCAGCGGCAAGATCGCCAAGGTCGATCCCGATGCCATGGTGGTTTCGACCCCGGTGGCGACGATTGGTATTCGCGGCACCCAGATCGGTATCAGCTACGATGAAAACAGCGGCATGGATCTGGTGCTGATGGAAGAAGGCAGTGGTTTTGTCGGCGAGGTGACGGTGACCAACAACGCCGGGGCGCGGGTGATCAGTTCCGCTGACCAGAAGGTCACGGTTAAAACCATCGATACCCCGCCTTCGCCACCGGTTCAGTTAAGCCAGGAAGAAGTACGCGAAACTTTCGGTTCTGCCCTCCAAGCCATGCCGGATTCCTCTGATGTCAACTTATATGACGACGCTGGTGATGACGGTGATCTGACCGATGCCGAACTGGGAGACCTGGGCGATCTGGAAACGGCGTCCGGCGATGAAGACACCAACAATGACACGGGCGGCGGTGATCTGTTCGACGACGGCGGTGGTTCCTTCCAGTTTGACAATACTGAATTCAGCTTCGGTAACACGGGGGGTGATATATTCGATCCGACATCGATTGAATTTACCCCGGACCCGGGGATCAATGGTACGGACGAGCCCCCGGTGGTGATTGTCGTGGACGATCCTGTCGTTGATGAGGCCCCGGTTAATCTGGTTATCAACGGCGACGATGAAAACAATGATCTCAGCGGCGGCGGCGGCAACGACACCATTGATGGCGGCGCCGGGTATGATACCTACACCCTGACGGGCAATGCGGATGATTATATTATCCGTTACGGCAGCGTCATTGTCGAAGACACCCGTGGCGGTGGCGACGGCACCGATCATTTGTTCAACATGGAAGAACTGAAGTTTGCCGACGGCACCAGTTTTATCATCGGCAACGCCGATCCGGGTGGTCAGATTCTAAGCGCCTCAAACGTCGTGGCGGCCAGCGAGCTTGAGGAAGAAGCCCTGTTCGATTCGGCTTTGGGCACTACCTTCGACGATGTTAGCGCCGATGACAGCACCATGGAATCGGTGATCCTGTCGGGCGGTGACGGCGATGATGTGCTGATCGGCGGCGGCGGCGAAGATGTTCTAATGGGCGGCGGCGGCGACGATATTATCGAAGGCAGCGGCAATGGCGACACCGCCGTATATGATGGCGACATCGAAGATTACGACATATTCGACAACGAAGACGGCACCTACACCATCACCGACACCTATACCGGCGATGGCGATGACGGCAGCGACACCCTGCGCAATGTGGAAGATTTGTTGTTCCAGGATGGCCAGGTGAGCCTGGAAGATGTGGCCGTGGTGGCGCCTGTTGCCGATGTTCTTGTCCAGGTTGACGTAGATTCTACCGACATATTGTTGGGTGACGGCGGTTCCCTGAGCCTGACCGACGATGGTGGCGACCTGATTTTCCGTCTGCTTGAAGATGCCAGCGGCGATTCCATCACGTTTAATGATTTGCCCGAAAACGGTATATTGAAATTGGCCGGTGGCGCCGAAAT
>CBFDVE010000059.1:0-9973 GCA_965613205.1 uncultured Rhodospirillaceae bacterium | reverse complement strand
ACAGCCAAGCCCTGGAACGCAAGCTTCACACCGGCCACAAACGTTAGGTTTATTGGAGAGCCCCATGTCCGAAGCCGCCCATCAAACGACACCCGCCGATGACGGCGCTATGATCCGTATGGTCGATGTGAACAAGTGGTACGGTGAATTCCACGTTCTCAAAGATATCAACCTGTCGGTCAAGAAGGGCGAACGCATCGTAATTTGCGGGCCTTCCGGGTCTGGAAAATCGACCCTGATCCGCTGCCTCAACCGCCTTGAGGAACATCAGGCGGGCCAGATTATCGTCGAGGGAACGGAACTGACCGACGATCTCAAGCATATCGAGCAAATCAGGCGCGAGGTCGGCATGGTTTTCCAGCATTTTAACCTGTTTCCTCATCTGACGGTCCTTGAGAATCTTTCCTTGGCCCCGATCTGGGTGCGCAAAACGCCCCGCGCCGAGGCTGAGGGATTGGCCATGAAATACCTGGAAAGGGTCAAAATTCCGGAACAGGCGAAAAAATATCCAGGACAGCTCTCCGGCGGCCAGCAGCAGCGCGTCGCCATCGCCCGGTCGCTTTGTATGAATCCCAATATCATGCTTTTCGACGAACCCACCTCGGCGCTCGATCCCGAAATGATCAAGGAAGTCCTGGACGTGATGGTGGAACTGGCCGAAAGCGGCATGACCATGCTTTGCGTCACCCACGAAATGGGCTTCGCCAAGACCGTCGCCAACCGGGTCATTTTCATGGACGAAGGGCAGATCATCGAAGAGAATGAACCCAATGAATTCTTCGATAATCCGCAGAATGACCGGACAAAACTGTTCTTGAGTCAGATATTGCACTAAGGGACCGGACATGACGAAAAGTCTAAGAGACCGCGCCGAAGAAGCGGCTGGCAAGATTCAGGACATCCTGGGTGTGACCGCCGATGAGCACCCCAGGGAAATCGCCGACGCCATCGAGCAAACCATCATCAGGGCCTTGATCGAAGAACGGGAACGCTGCGCCAATGTTGCCTATGAAGAGTGCCGCGAGGATGATCAGGACCGGGCCCACCAGATTGCCGATGAAATCCGCCGGATCCGCACGGCCCTGGTGGCCAATCTGTCGTCCATGCGTTGATCGCCTTGATCTACGTGCCAATTTACAGGAAGGAGAGGTGAACCATGTTGTACATGCTTGATTTTGCCGTGACGTATTCTGCCGAAATGAGCCAGAACGATTTGTTCGGCATATGGGCAGAAGAGGCCGAAGCTGCGCTTGGAGCGAAAAAGGCTGGCGCTATTGTCGATCTTTGGAAGTGTGCTGGCGAACGTCGTGTTGTCGCCATTGTCGATCTCGATGGTCCCGATACCCTGGACCAGATTCTCATGGACCTGCCGATCATGCAGAATATGGGTCAGCACGTGGATGTCAAAGTATCGGCGCTCAGGCGCTACGAAGACTTTGCCGCCGATGTGAAAGAACGGCTGAACCGGTAACCGGTAACCGTTATCGGGCTGACGATTGCAGGCTGATGGCAAAAATGGTGCCACGGCGGGTGCAAACCCGTGCGGCTTTTACTCTCTTCACACCCTTGATTTTGAGCAAACGCCGGGCCAGTGTTTCGGCGGCGTAGACGCCGGGGTCGTTCAGGCGCAGAACCATCTCATTGTCGTACCCGATCAACGCGCAGGGCTGATTGATCAACCGGCTGATGTTGTGGCTCAGATCGTCGCAAGGACGTGCAACAAGCACGATCACCAGGGATACACGCGGCTCTGATTTTAAGGGATCGGCGGATAAATCGGGGAGTAAGGGACTGGGCATTGTGAGTACTCTTTTTTTGAGACGAACGAAATCGGCGAAATGGGCGCGGCCATAGTCATGGCGGTGCTCATCATTCGGTCGCCGGTAATTCGTTTGTTCAGAGTACGCATGGGGATTTTAGTATCACGGGTGGGCAGGGCCGTCAATTGGCCAGAAAATCGGCCACCGGTGTGTAAGGGCGCTGTTGCACGCGCCCGGTTTCTTCCAGTATGAGGGTGCCATCGACGCAGGTCAGGCCCCTGGCCAGCCAGTCCTGCTGGCGGCAGGCTTCGATCACTCCCACATCGGCGATCAGTTTGACAAAAGGCAGCAGGGCCTTGCCGTAACCGGCCGAAGCGGTCACCGGCACCGCACCGGGAATATTATCGACACAGAAATGGCGGATACCGCCTTCCGTATAGACCGGATCATGCCACGACGTGGCTCGCGTGGTTTCCACCGCGCCGCCCTCATCACACGATATATCGACGATCACGGCGCTCGATTTCATGGCCGCCAGCATGGCCCGGTCGATCAGATGATCATCGCGATGCTTGGGCCACATCACGCAATTGACGAACATGTCCGTGTCGGCCAGCAGGTCCGGCAGGGCATCGATGTCGGCCGAAACATAATCGAACCCGGCCCAGTCCAGATCGGCCTGGCTGCGTGAGCGGGGGTTGATATCCAATCCGGTGACCGAGCAGCCGAGCCGCAGCAGGGTCCTGAGCGCTCCGTTGCCGACGGCGCCCAGGCCCAGCACCACGGCGCGCAGGGCCGGGGCACCGAAATGAGGCATGAAATGACGGCCGCTGCCGCCGTGCGGCGACAGGCACAATCTGACCCCTTCGAACGCCCCGACCTCTCCGGCCAGGGGGCAGTTGGGTGAGCCGAACTGGTGCGTATCTTCCGCCGAAATGCCGGTCAGTCCGGTTTTCAGCAAATGATCGGTCAGGGCTTTGTCCGAGGCGGAATGAATGTTGGTGAACAGAATATGATCGCAACGCAGCAAGCCGTATTCGGGCGCCAGCGGCTGCTTGACCTTCACGATCAATTCACATTCGCCAAAAACCTGCGCCGCACGGGCCGCAATCTTCGCCCCGGCGGCGGCGTAATCCTCGTCAGAAGCACCGGATAGCAATCCGGCGCTGGTTTCCACCATAACCCCATGACCGGCGGCAACCAGTTCGGCGACATGGTCAGGCAGCAGGGCGACGCGCCCTTCCTGGGCTTTGGTTTCCCTGGGCACACCAATTTGCATTATTTGTTTCCCGAGGTGAGACGTGGATCGTCGAAGGTTTCCGTTTCCTCGGCGAAAATTTCGAATCCTGAACGCTGGTACAGGGTCAGGGCGGCGGGGTGGTCCATGTCGCAGGTGTGAATCCACAGCCGGTCCGGGCCGTGGGCCCAGGCCGTTTCCAGGGCCAGACCCATCATGTAAGGTCCCAGTTTGATGCCGGTGAATTGGGGCATCAGGCCGAAATAGGCCAGTTCGATGCTGGGAAACTGTTTCAGGTCCAACTCGAAGTATCCGGCCGGTGTGCCGGCCACGTAAAGCACATAGACCTCGACTTTTTCAGGATCGATCAGGGCCAGCAATTCCCGGTCGCCGAGAACCGACCGTTGCCACCACATCCAGGGTTCACCGACACCGGTATACAGATAGCGATAAAAGGCGGCGGTCGGTTTATGGGCCCGCTGCACGGTCAAGTTTTCCAACGGCGGTGGCGGGCAGGGGGCGTCGGGCTTTGTCCTCATCTCCAGCGACGTTACCACCGTGCTCAATTGGGCCGTCGCCTGATCATGGTCCAGGCGGCGCGACATCACCGTTCTGGGTTCCACTTCGTAATCCAGGGACCGGTAAAAACCCTGAACGGCATCGTTGCCGTCGCGGATCATCAGGTTGATCTTCCACACCCCGCAGGATTGCAACCAGCTTTCCCCGTGTCGCACCATTTGCTGGCCAAAGCCCTTGCCCCGGTGAGCCGGTGATGTGGCGACGAAATAAATGACCCCCCGGTGGCCGTCATCACCGGCCATGACCGAGGCGACAATTTCACCATTTAACACTCCTGCGAACATGTCGCACTGGGGATTTTTGCGGCAATAGGCGATATCGTGATCGTGATCGTTCCAGGGACGCAGCAGATCGCAGTCCTGCCACAGGGCGATCAGGGCCTGCTTGTCGCCATCTTCAACGATGCGGATGATCAGTTGATCGGTGCTCACGGTCCGACCGGAGTATTGGCATGGTCGCCCCATTCGGCCCATGACCCGTCATAGACCGGAACATCTTCGCGGCCGATCAGGTGCAGGGCAAACGTCACCACGGCGGCCGTCACGCCTGACCCGCAACTGGTGATGATCGGTTTCGATAAATCGATCCCGGCGCTGTCGAACGCGGCCTTGATCTGGTCGGCGGATTTGAAGGTAAAATTTTCCTTCGGGTTGAGCAGTTGCACAAACGGCACATTAACGCTGCCCGGAATATGGCCGCATTTTTTCGTTGGCCGGGGTTCAGGGTCAATGCCATCGAAACGACCGGGGCTGCGGGCGTCGATGATCTGGGCCTGGCCGGATTCCAAATTGGCCATCATCTGGCCCAGAGACCTGACCGCCATGTTGTTCTTGCGCGCCGTCAAATGCCGGGCCTGGGGGATCACTTCATGGTCGTTCACGGGCCGTTTTTCCTTGCCCCATTTCGGCAGGCCGCCATCCAGCACGGCGATGTCCGAATGGCCGAACAGGCGGAACATCCACCACACCCGGCAGGCCGCCATGAAACCGCCGGAACTGTCATAAACGACAATGCGGCTGCCGTCACCCAGGCCAAGACTGCCCACGCGGGATGAAAACTTTTCCGGGCTGGGCAGCATATGGGGCAGGTCGGTGTCTTTGTCAGCGATATCTTCAATGTCGAAAAAGACGGCGCCGGCAATGTGGCGAAAGCCGTATTCTTCGACCGCACTTCGTTCGTCGCTGGGCAGATAAAATGTGGCATCGACAATGCGCACATCGGGCGCGTCCATATGGCGGGCCAGCCAGTCCGTATCGACCAGGGCGTCGGGGTTTTTGTAGCTCATGATCAGGTCATCCAGTCCGGCACCGGCAAATTCTTTCCGCGCAGGAATTCGGGGTTAAACAATCTGCTGGAATAGCGGGTGCCGGAATCGCACAGCATGGTGACAATGGTATGGCCGGGGCCCATGTCTTTGGCCATGCGCATGGCTCCGGCCACATTAATGCCGCTCGAGCTGCCGAGACACAAACCTTCCTTCGACAATAGATCAAACACCACGGGCAGGAGTTCCTGATCGGGAATTTGATAAGCCATATCGACTTTCAGATCGGCCAGGTTGGCGGTTATCCGGCCCTGGCCAATGCCTTCGGTGATTGAAGATCCTTCGGATTTCAGCTCCCCATTGGCATAGTAGTTATAGAGCGCGGCCCCCATCGGGTCGGCCAGGCCGATTTGAATATTTTTGTTGAGCATCCGCAGGGCCTGTTCGACCCCCGCCAGGGTGCCCCCGGTGCCGACCGCACAAATAAAGCCATCGATCTTGCCGTCGGTCTGTTGCCAGATTTCCGGGCCGGTGGTTTCGATATGGGCCTGGCGGTTGGCGATGTTGTCAAACTGGTTGGCCCAGATCGCGCCAATCGGATCGCTTTCATTCAGTTCATGGGCCAGACGTTCGGAAAAATGAACGAAGTTGTCGGGATTACTATAGGGCACGGCGGGCACCTCCCGCAGATCGGCACCACACAGGCGCAGCATGTCCTTTTTTTCCTGGCTTTGGGTATCGGGAATAACGATAACACTGCGGTAGCCGAGCGCATTGGCGACCAGGGTCAGGCCGATGCCCGTATTGCCCGCCGTGCCTTCGACAATAATGCCGCCGGGCTTCAATTGGCCGCTTTTTTCCGCATCGCGCAGAATATACAGGGCGGCGCGGTCTTTCACCGAGCCCCCACCATTGGCGTATTCCGCCTTGCCGAGAATTTCACAGCCGCAAGCTTCCGATGGGCCGTGCAGGCGGAGCAGGGGAGTGTTGCCGATTGAGCCGACAAAGCCGTCGCGAATATCCATAGTCAGTTTTCTTTCGAAAAAAAAAGATTCTGAATAGTATCAACTTCTGAGCCATTGTCGAACCAGCTTTTGCCGATTTATCTGCAACCATTGCAGGGCGATCATGGTCATCGAATTATTGATCCGGCCCGCTGCCATCCAGTCCAGGGCCTGGGCCGGAGTGGCGGTGAATACGCGGATGTCTTCGCCTTCGCTGGCCAGTCCGTGGATCCCACCGGCGGCCGAGGCATCGACCCGGCCACAATACAGGAACACGGATTCCGACAGGCATCCCGGTGATGTGTAATAATGATAAAGTGGCACCAAATCCAGGATTTCGCAGTCGGCTTCTTCGCCCGCTTCCCGCCGCACCACATCTTCCGGGCTTTCGCCCTGATCGATAATACCGGCGACACATTCAATCAGCCACGGGCTTTGCTGATTGCCGATCAGGTCCGATTGCTGGGCGACATAGGCACCGGGCCGGAATTGTTCGATCATCACCAGTAAATCCAGATCAGGGTCATACAGCAAGACCGCGGCGGCATGGCCGCGCTCGATCACCTCGCGGGCCAGTTCGGCGCTGTCACCACCGTTGAACAGTTTGTGCTTGAACGCATACCGATCGACCTTGACGTATGACGTGAATACGCGTTTTTTCTCGATCACCTGAACATCTTCTGAATTCATGGCTATCCCCAAAACCGGCCAGATACCCCCAGGGCGACGGTCAGCAATCCCAACACCGTATTGGTGCCGACAATGCGGCGGATGGTGTTCAGTTGTGCCGCCGCCGCAGGCCAGTCTTCTGCCGTCACATGGCTGCGAAAGCGGCCATAGGGGATAACGTACAAATAGACAAACAGGACAATCATCACCCAGCCGCTTAAATGCATGATTTTGATATCAACGCCGGTGTTATCAAAGCCGCCGTAATCAACCATCACCCGGGTGTAACCGGTCAGCGGCAGCAAGACGACGATCAGCCAGACCCAGGAAAAGAAGCGCTTGAAAACACCCGCCCACAAGGTCAGGCGTTGCGGTGGTTCGAGAAAGCCCATGGCGGGCCGCAACACCATATAGGCGAAAAACATACCGCCGACCCAGATCACGGCGGACAGGATATGCAACAACGTGGCAAGAGATGTAATTTCGGGCATGGTCACCGCTTTCAATTTGTTCGAATGCTTTCCAATAGTATGTTTTATATAGGTCGTTCACGATTGCCGCAAAGGTGTGTTTTATGCCCGACAACGTCCTGCTCACCGTGGCCCAGATGTATGCCGCCGATACCGCGACGATTGCCGGGGGAATCCCGCAGGGCGACCTGATGGAAGCCGCCGGGGCGGCCATTGCCGAGGTGGTCACAAGGCGCTGGCAAAAACGACCCGTTACTATCCTGTGCGGCCCCGGCAACAACGGGGGTGACGGCCTGGTCGTGGCCCGACTGCTGAGCCAACAGGACTGGCCGGTGCGGATTATCTCGTTGAGCGACACGGAAACCTTCGAGCCGCTGATGCTGGACGACAATGTGTTGGTCATTGACGCCCTGTTCGGGGCCGGATTAACCCGGCCCCTGGAAGGCCTTGCCCGGCAGTTGATCGAGGCCGTCAATGACCGCTCCCTGGACTGCCTGGCCGTCGATATGCCCAGCGGCGTGCAGGGCGACACGGGAGAAATTGTTGGCGATATAGCCGCCAGGTGCGTCGCCACGGTGACGTTCTTCCGGCGCAAACCGGGTCATTTGTTGTTACCGGGGCGGGATTTGGCGGGGCAGATCACGGTCGCCCAGATCGGAATTGCCGACACCGTTCTGGCGGCCATCGCCCCGCACACCTATGCCAATGGTCCCGATCTATGGCTCGACCGCTGGCCGCAACCGAAATCCGCCGATCACAAATACAGTCACGGCCACGGGGTCGTTGTCGGCGGCCCGGAGATGACCGGCGCGGCGCGGCTGGCGGCGACGGCGGCCAGGCGGCTGGGGGCCGGGCTGGTGACCATCGCCGTCCCGCCCGAAAGCGCCGCAGTTTATTGCGCCGGTGATCCGGGTAATTTGATCAGGCCCGTGCAGGACGGCCCGGCGTTCGCCGACTTACTGGCCGATCCCCGCATCACCGCCGTGTTGGTCGGGCCGGGCAACGGTGTCAGCCAGCGCACCCGAAACATGGCCCTGGCCGCCCTGGCCAGTGGCAAACCTGTGGTCCTGGATGCGGACGCTTTAACGGTGTTCGCCGATGATCCGACGACCTTGTTTGAGGCCATTACAGGACCCGTCATTCTGACCCCCCACGATGGCGAATTCAGCCGGTTGTTTGATCTGGTGGGTGACAAGTTATCGCGCACCCGGCAAGCGGCAAAACTCAGCGGTGCCGTGGTCTTGTTAAAAGGCTCCGACACCACGATTGCCACTCCCACTCCCACCCCTAAGGGCCGGGCGGCCATTAACCAAGGGGCACCGCCAGCCCTGGCCACCGCCGGATCGGGCGATGTGCTGGCCGGGTTTATTACCGGCCTGCTTGCCCGGGGGTGTGATCCGTTCGATAGTGCCTGTGCGGGGGCCTGGCTGCATGGCCGGGCCGGGGCCGCTTTCGGACCCGGTCTGATCGCCGAAGACCTGGCCGGGGCGGTACCTGCGGTACTGAAAGAATTGGGACAATGACGACAAAGGCCAAGATCGGACTCCTCGAACGTGCGCTGGGCAAAATGCGTGGCGCCTGGCAGGGCATCGCCGGTGTCGAATACGGCGAGGCGGCGGCCAGCCTGCAACCCGACCTGCCCGACGAAGACGCCGCCCGTCTGCGCCAGCAGATGCACGCCTGCCTTGAAACCCGTGGCGGCGAAGTGTCGGCCAGGGCCCGTGCCGCCGCCCTGGGCCGGGCCTATCTGGCCCTTAACGAGGTTGGTCGTGAACGGTTTTTGAAGGTCTTGGTCAAGGATTTCGAAGTGGATCACGACCGCGTCGATCGGGCCATTGAAAAAGTCCGCACCGCGACCGATAACGCCGCCCGCCAGGTCGCCGAACAGGCCTTGCGAAAAATATTGCAACCGCCACGGGTCAGGCTTCTGACCCAGTTCAATGGCCTGCCCGAAGGGGTCAAGTTTCTGGTCGATATGCGGGCCGACCTGCTTGACCTGATGCGCCGCGACCCGGCCCTGAAGCCCCTGGAAAGTGATTTGAAGTGGCTGTTGAAAACCTGGTTCGATGTGGATTTTCTGGAATTGCGGCAGATCAACTGGGCCACGTCGTCGGCCAGTGTGCTGGAAAAACTGATCGCCTACGAGGCCGTACATGCCATTGAAAGCTGGGACGATTTGAAAAACCGGCTCGAATCGGACCGCCGCTGTTTTGCCTATTTCCACCCCCGTATGCCCGACGAACCCCTGATATTCGTCGAGGTCGCCCTGGTCGATGGGCTGGCCGACAATGTCCAGGACCTGCTCGATGAAAACACCCCGGTGATCGATCCGGCGAGTGCAGATACGGCCATCTTCTATTCCATCTCCAACGCCCAACGGGGCCTGGCCGGTATCACTTTCGGTAACTTCTTAATAAAGCGCGTGGCTGAAATGCTGTCGGTCGAATTCAGCGGGTTGACGACCTTTGCCACCCTGTCGCCGGTTCCCGGCTTCAGAAGCTGGTTGATGGAGCGACTGGAAGAAAGCCGGGGCGAGTTGATGACGACGCCCGATATTCAGGCCCTGAAAGCCGTGCACGGTACAGATGGGGATTCCGCCCGCAAGCTGATGGAAATCCTCGATCGATCCGACTGGGCCGATGACCCCGCCGCCGAAATGGCCCTGCGCGGGGTTCTAATGCGGTTGTGCGCGGACTATCTGCTTAACGCCGGAAAGTCGGACGATGACAAACGTGCGGCTGACCCGGTAGCCCATTTTCATTTAAGCAATGGCGCCAGCATGGAGCGTTTGAACTGGCTCGGCGACCGCTCCGCCAGGGGGCTGGATTTATCGGCCGGAATGATGATCAATTACCGCTACAGGCTTTCCGAAGTGGAAGCCAATCACGAAGCCTACACTTCGACCGGCAAAAGAACGGCCTCTTCGGCTATTCGCTCTCTGCTCAAGGGTTGAGTATGGCAATTGACAGGCTATTTTAATTGTATAGGGT
>CBFDVE010000058.1:0-10140 GCA_965613205.1 uncultured Rhodospirillaceae bacterium | reverse complement strand
TGCAACAGCATGGCAACCAAATGCCCGGCGCGGGCCGCCAGATCATCAGCGTCAACCACATCGTGGATCAGGCCGATGCGCCTGGCATCCTGTGCGCCGAAAGGCTCTGCCGTCAGAGGATATCGCCGGGCCTGGCTTTCGCCGATAGCGGCCAGCACGTAAGGGGAAATGACCGAGGCCATGATGCCTAAGCGGGCTTCCGACAGGCGGAATTTAGCTTGTTCGCTGGCAACCACAATATCGCAGGTGGCGACCAGACCGACGCCACCGCCATAGGCCGCCCCCTGAACAACCGCCACGGTCGGTTTCGACAATCGGTTGAGTGTCCATAACATGTCGGCCAGATCGTTGGCATCGGCCAGGTTCTCCTGGTAGGAGTATTGCGTCGTTCGTTTCATCCAATTGAGATCGGCCCCGGCGGAAAAGCTTTTGCCGCTGCCTCGCAGGACGACGACGCGAACATCCGGGTCGCCGTCCAGTTTTTTCAAATGCCCGGTGATGGCGACGATCATTTTGTCATCAAAAGCGTTATGCACGTCGGGCCGGTTCAGGGTCAACGTGGCGACGCCGCGGCGGTCTATGTCAACAAGGATTGTTTGCAAAGTCACATCCTGAATATGCCGAAATCGGTTTTTTCGATCGGCGCGTTAAGGCAAGCCGAAATGCCCAGGCCGAGAACCATGCGGGTATCTGCCGGGTCGATAATGCCATCGTCCCACAGGCGGGCGCTGGCATAGTAGGGGTGCCCCTGGTGCTCGTATTGATCCAGGATCGGCTGGCGGAACTTCTTTTCCGCCAACCCACTCCATTTTTTTCCGGCCCGTTCCAGGCCGTCGCGCTTGACCGTGGCCAACACCGAAGCCGCCTGTTCGCCACCCATGACTGAAATGCGGGCGTTCGGCCACATCCACAACATGCGCGGCGAATAGCCGCGTCCGCACATGGAATAATTACCGGCCCCGAAGCTGCCGCCGATGATCACCGTGAACTTGGGCACTCGGGCACAGGCTACGGCCATGACCATTTTTGCGCCGTCTTTGGCAATGCCCCCGGCTTCGTATTTCTGGCCGACCATGAAGCCGGTGATGTTTTGCAGGAATACCAGCGGAATACCCCGCCGGGCGCACAATTCGACAAAGTGCGCCCCTTTTTGCGCCGATTGCGAAAACAGGATGCCATTGTTGGCGATGATGCCGACCGGGTAGCCATATATGCGGGCGAAACCACAGACCAGGGTCTGGCCGTACAAGGCCTTGAATTCATTGAATTCCGAGCCATCGACAATGCGGGCGATGATGTCCCGCACGTCATAGGGTTTGCGGGTATCGGCGTTGACGATGCCGTAGATATCTTGCGCCGGGTACAGGGGATCGACCGGGTCGCTCACTTCAAGATCAATTTTTTTGACCCGGTTCAGGTTGGCGACGGACGCCCGTGCCAGTTGCAGCGCGTGGGCGTCATCTTCAGCCAGATGATCGGCGACTCCGGACTGGCGGGTATGAACATCGGCCCCGCCCAAATCTTCGGCACTGACGATTTCGCCGGTGGCGGCTTTGACCAGGGGCGGGCCGCCGAGGAAAATGGTGCCCTGCCCTTTGACGATAATGCTTTCGTCCGACATGGCCGGAACGTAGGCCCCGCCCGCCGTGCATGAGCCATGAACCACCGACAACTGGGCCATGCCCTTGGCCGACATGATCGCCTGATTGTAGAAAATACGGCCGAAGTGGTCCCGGTCGGGAAACACCTCATCCTGGTGCGGCAAAAAAGCGCCGCCGGATTCGACCAGGTAAATGCACGGCAAATTATTTTCCTGGGCGATTTCCTGGGCCCGTAAATGTTTTTTTACGGTGATCGGATAGTAGGTGCCGCCTTTGACCGTCGGGTCGTTGGCAATGATCATACATTCTTGGCCCCCGATGGAACCGATACCGGTGATGATACCGGCGGCGGGCACCACGTCATCGCCATACAGATCGTACCCGGCCATCTGGGAAAATTCGAGAAACGGTGAACCCACATCGAGCAGCAGGCGAATTCGCTCACGCGGCATCAACCGGCCCCTGGCCAGGTGTTTATCCCGCGCCCGTTCGCCGCCGCCCTGACGGATCGCGGCGACTTTGTCTTTCAAGTCATCGATCACCCGGCGCAGGGCCTGGTCATTGGCCTTGAAAGATTTGCTATCGGGATCAACAGTGTTGCGCAGTATGGACATGCCTCAGCTTTTCTCTTTCTCTCGTTCGGCCATGTTACCAGCCTCCCCGTTGCAGCCATTTTTTGACCATCCACAGCCTGTCCGAGCCCCAGAAGGGTTCGCCGTCGACGATGAAATAGGGTGCGCCGAAGACGCCTATTTCCATGGCCTGGGCCGTTTCATCTTTCAGCCGTTGCTTGATCGCCGGATCGGCAATGCCAGACAACAGATCATCCCTGTTTACATGCAGGGCGCTGGCGATATCGGCGACAACGTCCGCGTCGGTAATGTCCTTGCCTTCGCCGAAGAAGCCGTGAAAAAGGGATTTCGCCAACGTGCGGGCCTGGTCCGGGTCCTGGTCATGGACCCAGTAAAAGGCGCGCGCCGCGGTGACGCTGAAAATGGGGAACGGGTCGGGCATCTGCCAGGGGATATCCATGAAGCGGGCCATACGGTCGCAATCGTTTCTGGAATACTCACCCTTCATGGGAACGTTAATCGGGGAATCGACGCCGGATTTTTGAAATATCGGCCCCAGCAGGATCGGTTTCCAGTTGACCGTGCGGCCATTGTCATGGGCGATGTCGTCGATCTTGTGACCGGCGAAATAGGAATAAGGAGAAGAAAAATCGAAATAGAAATCGAGCGTATCGGACATTAAAAACCTTCTTTCAGTCTTCCATAATGGCACGGGAAATCAACAAGCGCTGAATATCGTTGGTGCCTTCGTAGATCTGGCAAACCCGCACATCCCGGTAGATGCGTTCGACCGGGAAATCTTCCAGATAGCCATAGCCGCCGTGTATCTGGATCGCATCGGAACACACTTTCTCGGCCATTTCAGAGGCCAACACCTTGGTCATGGAGGCCTCTTTCAAACACGGCTTCCCCGCGTCCCGCAACCGGGCGGCGTTCAGGGTCATCAGTCGGGCGGCTTCGATGGCGGTGGCCATATCGGCCAGGCGGAAGGCGACCGCCTGGTGATCGGCGATGGCTTTGCCGAAGGTTTTTCGCTCCCTGGCATAATCGCGGGCGGCCTCGAACGCGGCCCTGGCCATGCCGACCGATTGCGCCCCGATGCTGATGCGGCCCCCCTCCAGATTGGCCAGGGCGATCTTGTAGCCCGCGCCTTCGTCGCCCAACAGCAAATCCCCGGACAGGTGCATGTCATCGAAATTCAACGCCACGGTCTGCTGACCCCGCTGGCCCAGTTTCTGTTCCGGCTTGCCGGTGGAAAATCCGGGCGTATCCGTCGGCACGATAAAGGCCGATATGCCTTTTTTACCGGCGTCCGGATCGGTCACGGCGAAAACAATAACAACCCCGGCGATGTTGCCCGAAGTAATGAACAGTTTTGATCCGTTGAGCACGTAGCCATTGCCGTCACGCACCGCCCGGCATTTGATGGCGGCGGCGTCGGACCCGGCCTGGGCCTCGGTCAGGGCAAAGGCGGCGATCAACTTGCCGCTGGTCATGTCGTGCAGGAAACGTTGCTTTTGATCTTCGCTGCCATATTGAACAATGGGCAGGGTGGCGACCCCGTTGTGGACGCTCATCATGGTCGAGATACCGCCATCCCCGGCGGCGATTTCTTCCATCACCAGGGCAAACGATAGCGCCCCCACATCCGAGCCGCCCCATTGTTCCGGGGCCAACATACCGAGCAAGCCTAGGTCACCCAGTTCCGCATAAATTTCCAGTGGGGTAGCGCCATCCCGGTCCCAGGCCTGGGCATTTGGCAACAGGCGGTCGCGGGCGAAAGCCCTGGCCGTATCGCGCATGAGAATTTGTTCTGGCGCTAAATTCATGGCGCATCGAACCGTTGCGTGCGGCAAGACATGATCTGGGCCAGGTGATATTCGGTCATATAGTCCTATTGCCTACCAGGAAATTTCGCCGCCGTCATAATTGAAAAATTGACCCGTCGAGTCGACGGTCAATCCGTCGATCACCCGGCGCATACCGGTAACGCTTTCTTCTGCCTCGATCAAGCCGCCGGGGCCGCCCAAATCGGTGCGAACCCAGCCCGGATGCAGAATGGCGACCGTGATGCCACGCGGTTTCAAATCGATTGACAGGCTTTTCATGACCGCGTTGAGGGCCGCCTTGGACGAGCGATAGATATAGCCGCCACCCGCTTCGTTGTCGGTCATGGACCCCATCTTGCTCGATATGGCGACGATCTTTTTCAGGTTCCCGGCGACAATGTGGTCGAGAAAACATTCACTCACCTTCAACGGTGCCATGGCGTTTACCCGCATGACATCGGCCCAGCTCGCATAGTCGACCCCGCCCAGCTTGACCGGCCTGGGTCCATATAATCCGGCATTGTTGATCAACAGGTCGATGGGTTCTTTCTTCAGGGTTTTGGCCAGGGCCTGCACCTGCGCGTTATCGGTCACATCGAGCGTGTGGACTTCCACATCGCCCTGCAAGGGAGCCAGGCCCTGAGCCTTTAGCGAATCGCTGCAGGTGGCGATAATGCGCCAGCCATCGGCGGCATATTGTCTGGTAAATTCCAGTCCCAGGCCCCGGCTGGCCCCGGTGATCAATGCGGTCGGCATCAGGTCACGCGCTCGATGCTGACGGCGGTCGCCTCGCCACCACCTATACACAGGGACGCGACGCCCTTTTTCAGGTCGTACTTTTGCAGCGCCGCCATCAGCGTGACAATAATCCGCGCCCCCGAGGCCCCGACCGGATGGCCGAGCGCACAGGCGCCGCCGTGCACATTGACCTTGTCGTGAGGCAAATCCAGGTCGCGCATGGCGGCCATGGCGACGACGGCGAAGGCCTCGTTAATTTCGAACAAATCCACCTCGTCTTTGCTCCAGCCGGTGCGGGCGAGAACCTTTTCCATGGCCCCGATGGGAGCGGTGGTGAACCAGGCCGGTTGCTGGGCGTGGGTGGCGTGGGCGTGCAGGATGGCGAGTGGGCTCAGGCCGCGCTTTTCGGCCTGCGACCGGGTCATCAGAACCAGCGCCGCGCCGCCATCGGAAATGCTCGATGAATTGGCCGCCGTCACCGTGCCGTCCTTGGCAAAGGCCGGGCGCAGGGTGGGGATTTTCTCGATGTTGGCCTTCAGGGGTTGCTCGTCCTTGTCAACCACCACCTCGCCCTTGCGGGTCTTGACCGTGACCGGAACCACTTCTTCATCAAACGTGCCGTCTTCGATGGCGGTCTTGGCCCGGATCAGGGATTCGATGGCGAATGCGTCCTGCTGCTCGCGGGTGAACTGAAAGTGGGTGGCGGTATCTTCGGCGAAACAGCCCATTAGCTTGCCCTCATCGTAGGCGTCTTCCAGGCCATCGATGAACATATGATCCCTGACCGTATCACCGTCGCCCAGGCGGTATCCCTGGCGCGCTTTTTGCAGGATATAAGGGCTGTTGGTCATGCTTTCCATGCCGCCGGTGACCATAATGTCGTGCGCCCCGGCGATGATATTGTCGTGCCCCATCATGGTCGCCTTCATGGCCGAGCCGCACATTTTGGAAATGGTGGTGCAGCCCGCCGCCCAGGGCAACCCGGCATGGTGCGCCGCCTGCCGGGCCGGGGCCTGTTTGACCCCGGCAAACAGGCACAGGCCCATGATCACATCGTCGACATCTTCGGGCGCGATCCCGGCCCGCTGGACGGCGGCGGCAATGGCCGCCCCGCCCAGTTGCGGTGCGCTTAAGGCCGACAAGTCGCCCTGAAAACCACCCATGGGTGTGCGGGCGGCGCCGACGATGACGATAGGATCAGACTGGTTCATGATTATTATCCGTTGTCGTTGGTTTTATAGGGCGTGCCATCCTTGTGTACGTATATTTCCCGACCGTCTTTTCTGACAAACAACATATCGATATCAGAATAGCCGCCTTCGTCGCCTGGTGTCTTGTCGCTGAACACCAGGAACGACGCATCGCTGCCCGACTGATTGACCAGATTGTGGCCGTTGGCGACACCGGCGGCGAAGCCGACGACCATTCCCGGCTTTAGAACCTGTTCGCCATCATCAGTTACCAGCACCAATTCACCTTCGACCATATAGACGAATTCATCCTGTTTGGTGTGCCAGTGCCGTTGTGACGACATCGCCCCAGGGGCCAAGGTTATCATATTGATGCCCAATTGAAGGGAGCCCCCAAGGCCCTTTTATGGCGCCCGGCAACGGCTTGGTCGAACGGTGCCGGATAGCCGGTTCCCTGCTTCGAGGGCAGAGAAAACGGATCAATCGCCGGGCCAGTGGTTTTTCTGTTCATGAAAAAAAATTCGCTCCCTCTCTCCATTCCTATTATCATCTGCCCCACGGCGACGATTTTCTAACAACTCATCAACAAGGGAGATATCTGCGGGCACATACAGTGCTACCAAATCCTGAGCGCGTCGAATTTCATCTCGGTCAATTCTCGGCACTTCGGGTTCTGTATCTTGAGACATTTTCCGATTTCCTTTCAGCACTACATTCAAGGCGCGCACCTCTTTCCATCGCTCCATTGTAGGAGTGCTGGATTGTTCGTGACTCCGTTTTGCTAAATTGCCGGACCTTCTTGTCAGCCAACATATTCATCCTATTTCATCAAACAATTCGCGACCGATCAGCCAGCGGCGGATTTCGCTGGTGCCGGCACCGATTTCATAGAGCTTGGCATCGCGCAGAAGGCGGCCCGTGGGCGCTTCGTTAACATAGCCGGTGCCGCCCAGACACTGGATTGCCTGCAACGCCATCCAGGTCGCTTTTTCCGCCGCGTAGAGAATAGCCCCGGCGGAATCCTTGCGGGTCGTGCGGCCTTTGTCGCAGGCCCTGGCGACGGCATAGACGTAGGCTTTCGAGGCATTCATGGTGGTGTACATGTCGGCCAGCTTGCCCTGCATCAACTGAAACTCGCCAATGGCCTGACCGAATTGTTTGCGTTGGTGAATGTAGGGCATGACCACGTCCATGCACGACTGCATGATGCCGAGCGGCCCGGCGGCGAGCACGGCGCGTTCGTAGTCCAGGCCGCTCATCAGTACGTTGACGCCCTTGCCGATGCCGCCCATGACATTTTCTTCCGGCACCTGGCAGTCTTCGAACACCAATTCACAAGTGTTCGAGCCGCGCATTCCCAGTTTGTCAAGTTTCTGGGCGGTGGAAAATCCCCTGAAGGATTTTTCGATCAGGAATGCTGTAATACCACGGGCTCCAGCTTGCGGGTCGGTCTTGGCGTAAACCACCAGGGTATCGGCATCGGGGCCGTAAATCTCGGCCACCACGGTTTGCAGCACGGGCGGGCCCGGCGGCATTTCGACAATCTGTATCCGGGCCCCCATCTTCTTGGCGATGGGCGCTAAAACCTTACGCGCGGCGACGGCGATTTCATGGCTGGAACGATCCCGGTCCCCTTTATTTAAGAGCTGGACCTGAATGTCCCCCATCCAAGGCTTCTGGCGAAGGTAATAATGGCGGACCAAGCCGTTGAAATTAAACGGCGACGCCGTTCCGGAATAGGTCTGAACGGCTTTGACCTCGGGGATCTTCAATAATTTTTCGGATAGCCTTTGTATGACATTGGCGGTAACCGGCAAGGCCGTGCCATCGTTCATGTTCACCACGACATTGAATTCAGGCTTGTTGTCCAAGGGCATCATCTTCACCGTTACCCCGGTGGTGTAGAAAAGCGCAAAACTGGCGAACAGGACGGCGTACATGATGAGTTTGAATTTCCGCGCCCTGGACCGGTTTTCGATCAACGGCAACAAAATCCAACGGAAGAAATTCTCGATACGCACCGATTGGCGGTGTTCTTTTTCCTGCGCCTTTTTCAAGCTTTCCAGGCTCGGACGGATACGTTGGGTCAACCAGGGGGTGAAAATGAACGCGGCGAACAACGAAAATAACATCGCCACCGACCCCAGTACCGGGATCGGCGCCATATAGGGGCCCATCATTCCGGAAACAAACCCCATGGGCAGCAAGGCGGCGATCACGGTAAAGGTGGCGAGGATGGTCGGATTGCCGACTTCGCGCACGGCGTCGACCGAAGTCCGGGTATCGACTTCACCCTTTATCAGCCAGCGCCTATAGATATTTTCGACCACGACAATGGCGTCGTCGACCAGGATGCCGATGGAAAAAATCAGGGCGAAAAGGGAAACCCTGTCGATGGTGAAATCCATGATCCAGGCCGCGAACACAGTCACCAAAATAACCACGGGAATGACGATCAGCACCACCAAGGCCGCCCGGATTCCAAGCGAAATCCAGATAAGCGCCGTCACCGCGCCGGTGGCGATGAACAGCTTGAGCAACAGCTCGTTGACCTTTTCGTTGGCCGTCTCGCCGTAGTTCCGGGTCACCGAAACGTAAATGTTGTCGGGAATGACCCGCCCTTTCAGGGTTTCGACCTGGGCCAGGATATCCTCGGCGACGGCGACGCCGTTGGTGCCGTGTTTTTTAGCAATGGCGATCGTAACGGCGGGCGCGCCCTTGGCCTTAGGCGTATCGGCGGAATAAGCCGGACCGGTAAAATATTGAACTAAATTGCGGGTTTCCCCCGGCCCCTCGATAACTTGCGCCACGTCGCCGACATAAATGGGACTGTCGTTTCTAACCCCAATGACCAAACGTTTGACGTCCTCGGCGTTTTTCAGGAAAGAACCGGTATAGATCTTAAAATTCTCGCCCGAGGTTTCCACATAACCGGTGCTGCGTTCCGAATTGGCGTTCTTGATGGTCTTGGCCAATTGGCCGACACTGACCCCATAGCCCGATAGGCGCTCGGGATAAACCTCGATACCGATCTGTTCGGAACGCCCGCCGACGATGAAGCTTTGGCTGGTTCCGGAAACTTCCTTAAGACGTTGCAGGACATCCAATCCAACAAGCCGCAAAGCGGCGTCGTCCACATCGTTCGACCACAGGGTCAGGGTCACGACCGGAACGTCGTCAACGCCTTTCGGCTTGACCAGGGGTTGGGAAACGCCGGGGGGAATTTTGTCCATGTTGGACATCAACTTGTCGTAAAGCTTGACCAGCGACGGGCCCATTTCCTCACCGACCCTGAATTGTACAGTGACCATGCCACGGCCACGTTCAGAGGCTGAATAAACGTGGCGAACGCCGGGAATTTCGCTCATCATCCGCTCAAGCGGATCGGTCGCCAAAGACGAAACCTCTTTGGCCGATGCGCCGGGAAACTGGAAGAAGCCTGCATCGCCGAAGACCGGGAAAAGGCTCGGGAAACAGCCGGCGACCTGATCGGTCAAGCGGAAGAAACCCTGGCGAGGATGGCGGCTTTCACCGCCGACAATTATTAGAGCGGTTCAGGATTAAGCCGCGTCCTCGTGGTCTTCCCAGGCGGTTTTCTTGCGGTAGATGGTGGACGCGCTGATTCCCAGATGTTGCGCCGCCTTGGGAATATTGCCACCGCAGATTGCAACTGCCCGCTCGATGACTTCGCGCTCAATCTCGGCCAGGGGGCGGATCAGGTGCTCCGGGCCGCCCGTCGCCACCGCCGGACCGGAAGCGTCGGAACCGTCTTTCTTATCGATTACACCGAAAACCGGTAGGCCGGAAAGGGCCGCGTCCAGAGGCGGCGGTAGCATATCTCCGGCCACTTCATCGCCATCATTCAGGACCACGATGTTGCGGATTGCGTTCTGTAACTGGCGAACGTTTCCGGGCCAGGAATAGGCGCTGATCGCGGCCTCGGCCTCGGGAGAAAATTCTTCGAAGTCCTTGCCTTCCTCGCGGGCGTATTGGCGAAGAAAATAACGCGCAATATCGAGCGCGTCGCTCTCTCGCTCCGACAATGGCGGCAGATGAATAGGGACCACGTGAAGGCGGTAGAAAAGGTCTTCGCGTAACCGTCCTTTTGCCACCGCCGCCTGCGGGTCGCGATTGGTGGCGCAGACGATACGGATATCGACTTTTTCCAATTTGCTGCCGCCGACCTTTTGAAAAGATTCCGTCTGCACGA
>CBFDVE010000057.1:0-10255 GCA_965613205.1 uncultured Rhodospirillaceae bacterium | reverse complement strand
GCTTTTTATCGCTTGTTGATACCACCATTGCCGACCTCGGACTGGGTCCGCAGGAACCCGTTGTCTCGGTGGTCATTAATGGCGACGCACGAGCCTATCCGTTGCGGGTGTTGATGTGGCACGAAATTGTCAACGATACCGTTGGCGGCCTGCCCATATCCGTTACATTTTGCCCGCTTTGCAACACCGCGCTGGTTTTTGAACGTGAGTTTGGCGGGGTGTTGCATGATTTCGGCACCACCGGAAAACTGATGCGGGAACAAACTGCGCTGCTCGGACCGCAGACCGACCTGGACGAACAACTCGGCGACCGCCGCGTCTCGACCGGCCGGTTCGCCCACACCCATCAGGTCCAGGGGTTCACGCACGATGTCACCGGCGCGGCGCCTGGGATCAAGAGAGGAATAAGGGTCTTGAAAAATGATCTGGAAACGGCGTCTGGCCAGCCGTAAATCGCCTCCTTGCAGGGAGCTGATTTCCTGTTCGCCGAGGCTTATTCTGCCGCTGGTTATGGGGACCAACCGCAAAATAGCCAGCGCCGCCGTGGTTTTACCGGAACCGGATTCGCCGACGATACCGAGCGTCTTGCCTTTGGGCACGGAAAAGCTCACCCCATCGACCGCATGGACGGTCGGTCCGTCGCCGCCCCATAATTTCTTACCGCCGCCGAAATGCACTTTCAGGTCTTCGACTCTTAACAAATCGCTCATGGTGCATCCCCGTCGGCAAGCGCCAGGCAGGCCACGCTGTGAGACGGACCATAATCCGTCATGACGGGTTTCTGATCGTCACAGACCGGCATATGGCGAGCGCAGCGCGGCGCAAACGCGCACCCCGCGCCCAGTTCTGTAAGCGGCGGTACGACGCCTTCTATTTCCATCAGGGGCTTTCTTTCATCGCCGGGGTTCTCTTCAAGGTGCGGGACACAGGCGATCAATCCCTGGGTATAGGGATGGCGGGGTGCCGACAGTATGGTTTCCGTCGTGCTGGTCTCGATCACCCTGCCGGCGTACATCACCGCCACATGGTCACACAACTGGGCGATTACTCCCATGTCGTGGGTGATTAGAATAATCGCCGTGTTGTTCTGTTGCTGAAGCGCCTTGAGCAAATCAAATATCTGCGCCTGCACGGTGACATCCAGCGCCGTTGTCGGCTCATCGGCGATCAGAACGCGTGGCCCGCAGGCCAGCGCCATGGCGATCATTATCCGTTGCCGCATACCGCCCGACATCTGGTGCGGGTAGTTTTTCGAACGTAATTCCGGCTCGGGGATGCCGACGGCGCGAATCATTTCAATGGCTTTCGTGCGAGCTCGCGCAGAAGAAATACTTTCGTGCAGCCGCAGACCTTCGGCAATCTGTTCGCCGACCGAGAAAACCGGATTAAGGGAGGTCATCGGTTCCTGAAAAATCATGCTGATGTCTTTACCCCTGATCTGCCGCATACGGGCCTCGCTGGCCTCGATCAGGTTTTCATCATCCAGATATACGGCGCCGCCCGAAACATTTCCCGGTGGGCTTGGCACCAGCCCAAGGATGGACAACGCTGTCATCGATTTACCGCAGCCGGACTCGCCAACGATGCCAAGGATTTCGCCCGGCTCAACGGATAGGGAAACATGATCGAGGACCCGCGCCTTGCCGGCCCGGGTGGCGAAATCAACGACTAAATCTTTGACTTCCAGCAGGGCCATAATCTATCTGTCCCGCAGCTTGGGATTAAAGGCATCGTTGAGGCCGTCGCCGACCAGCGAGACGCTCAACACGGTCAGAAAAATCATCACGCCGGGCAAGGTAACGACCCACCAGGCGTCGAGAATGTATTGCCGACCGGAACCGATCATCAGGCCCCAACTGACGATATTGGGATCAGATAGTCCAAGGAAACTCAATCCTGCCTCGAACAAAATGGCGATGCCGATGCTTAGGGTGGATGACACGATCAGCGGCGGCAGGGCGTTCGGCAGGATCACCCGCCAGATGATCCAGTTGTCCGTGGCACTTATAGAACGGGCCGCGTTGACGTATTCCAGATTACGGATGCGGATAAATTCCGCCCTGGCCAGGCGCGCCGTCGCCGGCCACGAGACGACGCCGATGGCGACGGCGACAATCGGCAGGGTCGGCGAAAACAGGGTGACCAGGACCATGGCGAACAACAGCGGCGGCAGGACCTGAAAAAATTCGGTGACACGCAACTTCGGAAAGGGGTGATAGGGGAACCGGCCCCCCAGGGCCTGGCCGCCGTAGTAGCCGGCCATGGCGCCGATTGAAATGCCGATGATAACGGTGATCAGGGCCGCCGAAATTCCCACCGCCAGGGTCGCCTTGCCGCCGTTGATCAGGCCGGCCAACATGTCACGGCCAAGGTAGTCAGTGCCGAGCGGAACCACCGCTTCCATGCCGGGCGCCGTTAGTGGTGCCCATATGATCTCGATCGGATCGACGGTATAAATCAACGGGCCGATCAGCGAAACGATAATTATCGTTATCAGCAGGCCAAGGCCGAACAAGGCCAGGCCGCTGCGGCGAAAGACGCCCCAGGCTTCCTTTAGCGGACTTTCGGCGACCAGTGGATTGGGGGAGGCCTTGGTCATCACTTTGCCGATGTCCCGACACGCGGATCGACCAGGCGGTAGATCATGTCCGTGGTCAGGTTTGCAATGATCACCAGCAAGGCGGAAAAGAACAGGATACCCAGAATTGTCGGATAGTCGCGGGCCAGGATGGATTCAAACGCCAAGGTGCCCAGGCCCGGCCAACTGAACACTGTTTCAACCAACACGGCGCCCGATATGATGGCTCCAAACTGCAGTCCGGCGATTGTAACAATCGGTAAAATGGCGTTGCGCAGGGCATGTTTGCCATACACCATAATTTCCGGAACGCCCTTGGCCCGGGCGGTGCGAATGTAGTCTGAATTGAGGATTTCCAGCATGCTGGCCCGGGTCAGGCGGCTGTATTGGGCCAGATAAACGATTCCCAGCGTAAACGCCGGTAATACAAGATGATGGGCGATATCGAGCGCTCTGACAAACATGCCGCCCTCCAGCCTAATGTCATACATGCCCGATATGGGGAACAGCGGGATCACGGACGCGAACAGGATGACCAGCATCAAGCCGGTCCAGAAGATCGGCGCGGCGTAACCGACAATGGAAATAATCGTCACCGTGTAACTGACCAGGCCGTTCGGTTTGTGTGACGCGATGACCCCCAGCGCGGTGCCGACGAACAAGGCGAATAACAACGATACCATAACCAACAGCAGGGTCGGACCCAGGCGTCCGAGGATCAGGTCCAGGACCGGCAAATTGTAAAAGTACGACTGGCCCAGATCGCCGGTCGCGGCGTTTGACAGGTAAACCCACAACTGCACATACAGGGGTTGATCCAGACCGTAACTCTTGCGAATGGCATCGAGAATTTCCTGGGTGGCACCGCCCATTTCACCGGCGATAACATCGGCCGGATCGCCGGGAGCCATATGAATAAGCAGGAAATTGAGGACCAGAACGGCGACGATCAACAGCAGTGACCAGGCCAGTCTTTTCAACAGTGCTGGGAGAAACGTCATCGGTCGCCAATCCGCAAACGACTAACAAAGAACCCGCCCCCGCCAGTGAGGTGTTTAAGGCACGGCGGAGGCAGGAACCAGGGAGATTACTTCATATAAACATTGTCCATCGGAGCCATCGCCCCCCAAATGGTCAACGGCGCATTGCCGACCTTGTCGGAGTACACCGTGTGATAGGGAAGTTCGTTCAGGAACAGGATCGGAACGTCATCGACGATGATTTTCTGCGCCTGCTTGTACAAGCTGACACGCTTGGCCTGATCGGTCTCGATGCCGGCCTTCTCCAACAACGCATCAACCTTCGGATTGCAATAGCTTTGCGTGTTCGACCAGATCACGCCCTTGCGAATGTTGCTGCACAGATAGGTGCGATGCACGCCAATCACCGGATCGCCCCAGTTGAAGACGATATCCATGGTCATATCGAAGTCATGCCCACCAACCCGTTTGGCCCAGGTCGGGAAATCCGGGGACGACCGCAAGGCGACTTCAATGCCGACCTTCTTGAGCTGAGGCCTGATGTATTCGGCGATGGTTTTTTGCATCTCGGCGAAGCCGGGGATGAAATCAAGGGTCAGCTTGAAGCGCATGCCATCGCTGCCCACTTTCAGACCGGCTTCATCGAGCAACGCCTTGGCCTTGTCCAGGTCCAGGTCATACTGCTCCACACCGGGTGCCGCAAACGGCGAGCCGAGCACCACCGGTCCGGTCGCCGCCTTGGCAAAACCGCTGAGTAGGGCGTTCAGGATAAATTTGCGGTCAACGGTGTAGGCGATGGCCTTGCGGACTCTTTTGTCCTTCAGGTACTTGTTCTTGGTGTTGAAGGCCAGCCAGTTAATCGGGCCAACAGCGGCATAGCCTTTGTCGGTCACGGTCAACTTGGCGTTTTTTTTCAGACGCGCGATATTGCGGGTTCCGGTCAGGAACGGCAGCAAGTCGATTTCGCCCTTGTCGGCGGCCAGCACCATGCTCGTGACATCTTTGTAATTTTTGATGATGATCCGGTCCAGATAGGGCCGCCCTTTGATAAAGTAGTTGGGGTTTTTCTTCAAAATCACATACTCTCCGGGCTTGAATTCAGACAGCATGAACGGACCCGATCCGACCGTTTTGGAATTCGCCGGATGGGTTTTGACGTCCTGGCCATCGCCGTATATATGTTTTGGAAGAATAGGCAGCAAGGCACCCGACATGGCCAGCATGGCCGCCGGGTGAGGGTTGGAGAAATTAATAATGGCAGTATAGGCGTCCGGCGTGTCAACGGAGGTAACCGGAGAGAACATGGTCTTGAAGGGATGGTTTTCTTTCACCACCGATACGGAAAAAGCGACATCGGCCGAGGTGATCGGCGTGCCATCGTGGAAGGTGGCGTTCTTGCGGAGGTTAAGGGTGATCGACTTGCCGTCACTTGATGTTGACCAGCTTTCGGCAAGATAAGGCTGGGGGTTCCAGTTTTCGTCAAAACGGATCGGTGTGGCGAAAATCTGGGTGCCGGGAACCGCCGTCGCAATCCCCGACTGAACCGCCGGATTAAGATGGCGCGGTTTTTGGGTGGTGCCGATAACCAGCGTACCGCCAGACTGTTGTGCGACCGATATCCCGCTAAGCATAACCGATGCGGCAATGACAGAAGCGGCAAGTGCGAATTTTGTCAATTTCATAATCGTTCCCTCCAAAACTACATATTATTTTGTAATCCCCATCGATCAAAAAAATGTATCGCAATTCAATTAAATGGAAAAATGTATTTTTCCATTCCGATTGCACTATTTTATTGTGGTTCAGCCTACCGCCGGGGGAACGATAAAATCACGAAATGCACCTGATTCCTTAAGGTTTTGACAGGCTTCGGTGATCGCGCTGGCGACTCGTGAAAGCCGCCCCTTGCCATGATAAATAAGTCCGAATTCCGGCTCCAGATGGCGTGTTGACAGGGGAATTCGCACCAGATTGCCAACGGCGTAGTTTTGCTTGCTGCGCGGTTTGACGTTGAATATAGCGAAGCCAAACCCGGCGGCGACCAGGGACCGCACCATTTCAGACGAGCGTGACAAATATAAAATATTGGGTGAAAGCCCGCGCTGCTCAAACAACCCGATCATATAGGATCTGGTGACATCCAGATTCAGCAAAATAAGGGGATCGCCGACCATATCCTCCAATGTCAGACTGGATCGTGAGGCCAAGGGATGGTCGCCGCTCAAGGCAATATGGGGCGGCGCATGAAACATTCCCTGGAAATTGATGCCGCGCGGTAAATTCATGCTGAATGTCAAGGCCAGGTCAATTTTGTCGGAGTTCAACAGTTCAACCATGTCCGCCGCGTCTCCTTCGATGATTTGCACCGATAAGGTGGGGTGTTCTTGCGATACCAGTTTAAGGATCAGCGGCAGGATGATGGGGGCTACCGGCGTAAAACAGCCGAGCCGAATTGACCCTTCGATTTTTTCGCCGATGCCGGGCAAAGAGCTTTCGAATTTGATGTGGGCGCGCAACAGTTCGCGGATATTTTCCAGAAAACTCAAACCAAAACGAGTCGGCGTGATGCCTTTCGATGGGTGTCGGATAAAAAGCGTCTCGGACAATTCTGCCTCAATTGAATCAATTGCCGCGGCAATCGACGACGGCGAGATGCTTAACTCACCGGCCGCTGCGGTTATTGATCGTAATCGGGCCGATGCTTCCAGATACCGAAGTTGTTTAAGAGTATAGTGCATCGCCATACCTCAGAAAAAAAACGGAACTTCTCGGTAATAATACATTTTTCAGGTGATATGGGAAACGATAGGCTTTGCCCCGAACATTTAACAGGGGCGGGAATATGTCGATCACCGTTTTTCAGGCGAACAAAATTATCACCATGGACCCGGATCGCCCCGAAGCCACCCATGTGGCCGTGCGACAGGGTAAAATACTGGGTGTCGGCGATTTAAGTCAGGTATCGGGCTGGGGCGATCATCGACTCGATACCACCTTGGCCGACAAAATCATCATGCCGGGATTTGTCGAGGGCCATTGCCACCTGCTGGCCGGCGGCATGTGGAAATACCTTTATGTGGGGTTTCATGACCGCATCGACCCGGATGGTAAGCCGTGGAGCGGCGTTCCTTCCATTGAAGATGTTCTGGCCCGTATGGGCCAGGCCGACGCCGACCTTCCTGCCGGAACGCCGCTCATCGCCTGGGGTTTTGATCCCTTATTCCTGATGGACCGGCGACCGGACAAGTCGGATTTCGACGGCGTCTCATCGACCCGCCCGATCGTCGTCATGCATTCCAGTTTTCACGTTATGACGGTCAATTCCGTCGCCCTGGAAATGGCTCAATATACGGCGGAAAGCGATATCGACGGCATCGTCAAGGGTGCCGATGGTGCGCCAAACGGGGAATTGCAGGAAATGGCGTCGATGTTCCCGGTGATGCGCCGCCTGGACATTGATTTTCGCAGCCTCGGTCGATCGAGCGAAGCGGTCCAGGCCTTCGGCCAGGTCTGCAACAGGGCCGGCGTGACCACCGCAGCCGATTTGCTCAACGACTTGGATGATCAGGTCGTTAGCGAGCTTCAGGCCTTGACCGGGGCCGAGGATTACCCGATCCGGCTGGTCTCCATGCTGAACGCCATGTCCCAAACGGCGGCGGAAACCACCAAATTGGCCCTGGCGCTTAAATCAAATAGCACCGACAAGCTGCGCCTGGGCGGCGTCAAACTGGTCACCGACGGTTCCATTCAGGCCTTCACCGCCCGCTTGCGCTGGCCTGGATATTATAATGGGGCGGCCAACGGCATCTGGTCGATATGTTGACTGAAAATGGCGTCGCCATACACATTCACGTCAATGGCGATGAGGCCATCGACGCCGCCCTGGAGGCCACGGAATACGCCCTCGCCCGGCATCCGCGGGCCGATCACAGAATAACCTTGCAGCATTGCCAGATGGCCGACCGGGCGCAGTTCCGACGCATGAAAAAGCTGGGTGTGTGCGTCAACCTGTTCTCCAATCACATCTATTATTTCGGCGACCAGCATAGAGCCATCACCATCGGCCCGGACCGGGCGGCGCGCATCGACGCCTGCCGCACGGCGCTCGATCATGGCGTCCCTTTGGCCGTTCATTCCGATGCCCCGGTGACGCCCATGGGGCCGTTGACCTGCGCCTGGGCCGCCGTCAACCGATTGACGGGAAGTGGAAAATTGCTAGGCGGTAACGAACGTATCAGCGTCTCCCAAGCGCTGCACGCGATCACGCTCGGTCCGGCCTACACATTGGGCATGGACGGCGAAGTAGGCTCCATTGAAAGCGGCAAATGGGCCGACTTCGCCATTCTCGAAGATGATCCGACCAAGGTCGAGGCGCAGAACTTAAAGGACATCGTGGTCTGGGGTACGGCTCTGGGCGGCATCGTGCACAAGATCCCATGACCACATGAACCATGACAACGCCCCTTTGCCGGTGACCATCATTTCCGGTTATCTGGGAACCGGTAAGACCACGCTGGTCAATCATTTGCTGCGCCATGCCAACGGGCGACGGCTGCTTGTCCTGGTCAATGACTTTGGTGAATTGCCTATTGACCTGGACCTCATCGAGTCCGTCGAAGGCGATACCATCAATCTGTCAAACGGCTGCGCCTGTTGCTCCATGGGCGGCGATTTGTTCAACGCGCTGGTCGATGTTCTCGATAAATCGCCGAGGCCCGACTACTTGTTGATCGAGGCCAGCGGCGTTGCCGATCCGGTCCGCATCGGCAATATTGCCCGCGCCGAACGAGACCTGAAACTGGATTCCATACTGTCACTGGTGGATGGCGAAACGATAACCGGGATGATCGATGACCCTTTGGTCGGCGAAACCATTGCCCATCAGCTTGCCGCCTCGGACATCATCTTGCTCAACAAAATAGATCTGGTCGGCGAGGCCAAGAGGAAGAAATTGGGCCAACTGATGGGCCGGGTGGCACCGGGTGCGCAAACCATTGAAACCCTGTATTCGGCCGTGCCGGTCGATCTGGCGCTGGGTATTCGGCTGCCCGAAAACCGGCAAAAAACAACACAGGAAACCGCCGAAAACCATAACGATATCTACGCCAGATGGTCGGCGACGACCGACAAACGACTGGACAGAAACCGCTTCGAACAGGCCCTCGTCAAGCTGTCTCGGCAAACTCTTCGTCTGAAAGGGATTGTTTATTTTTCCGATAGCGAACGGGCTCACATCGTCCAGGGTGTCGGTCGCAGGAGTACCATCGAACCATCGCCGACATTGCTGACATCCGGTCCGGGACAATCCCGGCTCGTCGCCATCGGCATCAAATACAAATTGGATGGCTCGGCCCTGGACAGGCTATTTGAATAATTGATGTTAACGCCGGAACAGGAGCCTGCCATGGCGACAAAAACTGAATGCGCCGCCTACACCGGTCCGGAACTCTGCCGGTTGCAAGCGCACCAGGCGGTCACCCTGTTGAACAAGGGAGAGCTGTCGCCGTCCGACCTGCTCGAAGCCAGCCTGAGCCGCATCAGCCAGGTCGAAGGGGCGGTCAATGCCCTGCCCACGGTCTGCGCCGAGCGGGCCAGGACCACCCTTGCCAACCTTGAGCAACGGCGGCAAGGGCACGGCGAGGAACCCGGATGGCTGGCCGGACTGCCCATAGGCATCAAGGATTTGACGCCGGTGGCCGACGTTCGAACGACTTTCGGCTCACCAGGTTTTTCAAAAAACGTACCCGATCAAAGTGATCCCCTGGTGCTCAGGCTCGAGGCCAGGGGCGCGACGGTGGTCGGCAAAACCAACACCCCGGAGTTCGGTGCCGGCGGCAATACCTTCAATGCGGTTTTCGGATACACCCGAAATCCCTGGGATACCCGGATGAACGCCGGCGGGTCCTCGGGCGGAGCCGCCGTATCGTTGGCCACCGGGGAAGTCTGGCTGTCGCACGGCTCCGACCTGGCCGGATCATTGCGTACGCCGGCCGCCTACTGCGGCGTCGTCGGCCTGCGGCCCTCGCCCGGCCGCGCCGGTGGCGGGCCGGCGACGCTCGGGTTCCATACCGAGGGCGTTGCCGGACCGATGGCGCGAAGTGTCACCGATTGCGCCCTGTTCCTGGATGCCATGAGCGGTTTCGAGCCCTTGAGTCCGATCAGCATCGAGGCCCCGCAGAGCTCGTTTTCAACCGCCGTGCGCTTGCCGTTGGGCAAGGCCCGCGTCGCCTGGAGCGCCGACCTGAACGGGTTCGCCCTCATCGAGTCCGATATTCGGGAAATTCTGGAATCGGCGCTGCGGCAGTTTGCGGCCAGTGGCGCGACTGTCGAAGAAGCCTGCCCGGAATTGCCCGAACTGGAAACCACCTATCGGGTCTTGCGCTCCATGCTCTGGGCTTGCGGTCCGGGCCGCCTATCGCCGGATATTCAGCAACACTTCAAAGCGACATTGACGGAAAACATCCAGGCCGGCAGGGATCTGGAGATCGACGACGTTTACGATGCGCAAATCAATCGAACGGTGCTGTTCCATAAGGTCCGGGTCCTGCTGGAGGACTTCGATGTGCTCGCCATGCCCGTGGTCGGCCTGAAAGCGCAACCGGTGGAACAGGAATATCCGCTGCAGGTGGCGGGCCGGCTGGTCGGCGATTATCTCGACTGGCTGCGATTCTCCTTTCTTTCGACGACGGTAGGATTC
>CBFDVE010000056.1:0-10494 GCA_965613205.1 uncultured Rhodospirillaceae bacterium | reverse complement strand
AGTTTTTCATAATTATTATCAAACCCCATTCTCCTGGATTGAGTCTCGATCGCTCCGAGAGAACAGAAACCCTCATCTTCAGGGACAAAATGTTCAACTGAAAATAAGTCCCCAAACATGCTTTGAACCGAATCATGAACACTGCCCGTGGCGGTTTGGACCATATCCACATCGCTGAGGTTCCCACTCAACGCAGGCTCACCGATGATAAGGTAATCTTCCGCAGCATGAGGATTCCCTCGAACAGGCAACTGTCCTGAAGGCTTGATCGTAATGATATTTCCAGGACATAAAAGGTCGTCTCGAGCCATATTGGTATTCCAGTGATAGTGCCCGGATCCGTGCAATGGGCGAATCATGCGTTCTTCATCCAGGGACCACCCGGCAACACAAATATGCCCTCCCCTCATATCAGTCACGTCGGTAATAACAATTTTCATGTTCAATACCCTTTCGAACCGATCTCAATGGCCCGCCACACATCCAGGGCCTGACGGGTTTCGTAGACATCGTGCACGCGCAGGATTGCCGCCCTGCGGGAAATTCCGGCCAGGGCGGCGGCCAGGGAACCGCCCAGGCGCTGCTTCGGATCATCGGCGGCGGACAGGCGGGCAATGAAGCTTTTGCGCGAGACGCCGAGGACCAGGGGGCAATCGAGCGCCGCGAAGTCGGCCAGTCGATTGAGAATTTGCAGGTTGTGATCCAAATTCTTGCCAAACCCGATGCCGGGATCAACGGCGATCCGGTGGCGCTCCATGCCGGCCCGCTCACAGGCTTTGATTCGCCCGGCCAAATAATTCCGCACGTCCGACGGCGCATCTTCATAGTGCGGGTTGTCCTGCATGGTGCCGGGCGTGCCCTGCATGTGCATTAGAATGACCGAGGCCCCGCTTGCCGTGGCAACGTCCAGCGAGCCCTCCCCTTGCAGTGCCGTCACGTCATTGATGATCTGAGCCCCGGCCCGGACCGCCTGATCCATGACCGTACTATTGCGACTGTCGATGGAAACGATCACACCGTCACCGGCCAGGGCCTCGATCACCGGGATCACCCGTGACAGTTCCTCATCGATGGAAACGGACGCCGCACCGGGGCGGCTCGATTCGCCGCCGATATCGATGATATCCGCCCCCTGCCCCGCCAACAGGCGACCGTGAGCAATGGCGCTGGCCCTATCAGTTGTGTCGCCGCCATCGGAAAAACTGTCGGGCGTAACGTTGACAATGCCCATGATCAGCGGTGCTTGAACCGCCAGCCCGGCAAATGTCGGGGTCAACCTTCCGGTTGGGGTTCCGCCCCGCCCAGATTACCGCTGGACTTTTTGCCACCGCTGCTGGGGACCGACGATTTAGGGCCATCATCGCTCGGCGTATGATCGCTATCGGGGCGGACAATAGGATCGCCCTTGAGCAGCGCCTTGATATCGTCACCGGACAGGGATTCATATTCCAGCAGCGCCTTGCTGATCAGGTCAAGTTCGTCGCGATGTTCGGTCATGATCTTCCAGGCGGTTTTTTCGGCGTCAACGATAAGGCCGCGAATTTCCGCATCAATCAGTTCCGCCGTCGCGTCCGACACGTTCTTGTGCTGGGTGACCGAGCGACCGAGGAAAATTTCTTCCTCGTTTTCCGAATACCGCAGGGGACCCAGCTTATCGCTGAAGCCGTATTCGGTGACCATTTTACGCGCCATCGAGGTGGCTTGCTGAATATCGTTACCGGCCCCGGTGTTCAAGTGTTCCTTGCCATAAACGGTCTGTTCGGCGACCCGACCGCCGAACATGATGGCCAGGCGCGAGACACACCAGATTTTCGAATAGCTGAGAATATCCCGTTCCGGCAGGGACATGGTCACGCCCAAAGCGCGGCCACGGGGAATAATCGTCACCTTGTGCAAGGGGTCGGCTTCGGGCATGTACACGGTGACCAGCGCGTGGCCGGCTTCGTGCACTGCGGTTGATGTTTTTTCTTCTTCCGTCATCACCATGGACCGCCGTTCGGCGCCCATCATGACCTTGTCCTTGGCAGATTCGAAGTCCGACATGGTGACCACGCGTTTCGACATCCGGGCTGCCAGCAGGGCCGCTTCATTGATCAGGTTGGCCAGGTCGGCACCGGAAAATCCGGGCGTACCACGGGCGATCACGCGGGTATCCACATCGGGGCCCAGGGGCACCTTGCGCATGTGAATTTTCAAAATCTTTTCCCGGCCGAGAATATCCGGATTGGGCACCACCACCTGGCGGTCGAACCGACCGGGACGCAACAGGGCCGGGTCGAGAACGTCCGGCCGGTTTGTCGCGGCGACCAGGATCACGCCTTCGTTGGTTTCAAAGCCGTCCATTTCGACCAGAAGCTGGTTTAAGGTCTGCTCGCGTTCATCGTTACCACCACCCAGACCGGCCCCACGATGACGGCCAACGGCGTCCAGTTCGTCGATGAAAATGATGCAGGGGGCGTTTTTCTTGCCCTGTTCAAACATGTCCCGCACCCGGGAAGCGCCGACACCGACAAACATTTCGACGAAATCGGAGCCCGATATGGTGAAGAACGGCACGTTCGCTTCACCGGCGATGGCGCGGGCCAGCAGCGTCTTGCCGGTGCCCGGAGGGCCGACCAGCAAACAGCCCTTGGGGATTTTACCGCCCAGACGCTGGAATTTCTGTGGATCTTTCAGGAAATCGACGACTTCTTCCACTTCCTGTTTGGCTTCATCGACCCCGGCCACATCATCAAACGTCATGCGCACGGAACTTTCGGTCAGCAGCCGGGCCTTCGATTTACCGAAACCCATGGCCTTGCCGCCGCCGCCCTGCATCTGGCGCATGAAGAAAATCCAGACGCCGATCAGCAGCAACATGGGGAACCAGGAAATCAGCACACCCCACAGGGTCGGCGAGCCATCATCGGACGGGCGGGCGCTGATGCGCACACCCTTGGTTGACAGCTTTTCGACCAAACCGGGATCGAACGGCGCATAGGTGACGAAACTGCGGCCATCCCGGTAATGACCGGATATGTTGTTGCCCTGAATCAGCACATCACGCACTTCGCCGCTGTCAACAGATGTCAGGAAATCTGAAAACGCCAGATTGTTCTGCTGGCCCTGCTGGTTAGATGAGCCCTGAAACATATTGAACAGGGCAAACACCAACAGCGCGATGATGACCCAAAGAGCCAGATTCCTGTTGAAATTCAAGGTCGGTTCCTTCCTGGATAAACGGCAATAATCATGAGATGACATGTATCATGGTTTAGATAAGCCCGTAAATTCATTCCGCAATAGCGAAACCGCTGCCCGACAGGCTTTGGCGGGGTAAAAATGCCACCTGTGCCAGGACTGTTTGATCCCCTTGCAGGCCAGGACGCAGATAGTTCAGATGCGGCACCTGGGTCACGCCCCGATCATCGAACAGCGCCGGCAGGGTCCACAATACCTGTTCCGGTACGCCTGCGGCACTTTCGGGGCCGATCTCGATCAAACCGGACCGATTCAGGGGCGCCAGGGTCAAGCCCTTGTGATTGTTCCGAAATTCACGATTTACCGGGCTTTTCAATGTCACCTGAAACCGCCCGTCCCAGGACAAATCCTGACCAGCCGAAAACGAGCACGGGTCTGGCAGATTTCTCAGTTCCCGTAAAATCCGCAATGAACCGGCTGGTCCCGGCACGATCCGGCAGCGACCCAGGGTCGCGCCCCGCCAGCCGCTTTGATCGAAAACATGGGCCTTCATTTTTTCGTGAAGATTTTCGAGTTTTTCGGATGCCGAGGGATAAACGGCACCGCCGATGCACATGATCACCCGCGACAAGGCGCGCAGGGAGATTTCCGCCGGGGCCGCAAACAGCTCTCGACCCGCCAGCCCGGCATAGCCACAGGGGTCAACCGTGGCGCAGCGGCCAAGCAACGTTGAAGCCGTCGCCTCCAGAGCAATCCGCACCCGCGCCATGTGCGCCGCCGTGCCGGTCAAGGACCTAAGTGATACTCCGGCGTTGGCCAGACCCGGCAGGGAATTGCGAATGCGAATACGGGCAAAGGCGGTGTTCTGGTTGGAAGGGTCTTCGATCCAGTCCTGGTCCTGGGCAACCAGAAAATCCCGCAGTCGCTGTTTCGGCGTTTGCAGCAGTGGCCGCAACAGGCGCAAGCCATGAACCTCGCGTACCGGTGACATGGCGGCCAGGCCGTCGATGCCGCTGGAGCGGCCCAGACGCATCAGAAAAGTTTCGGCCTGGTCTTGCTGGTGATGGCCGATCAGTAAATGCAAAATACCGGCGTTGCGGCAATGGGCGGCCATCAGCTTGTAGCGCGCTTGCCGCGCCGATGCCTGAATGCCGGTGGCCGGTTTTTCGCCGCGCCAGGTCAAGACCCGATGATCGATACCGCGCCTATCGAGCCACCGACCCACCTGCCGGGCTTCTTCCCCTGACTCCGGGCGCAGACCATGATCGACGGTCAGGGCGGTGACCCGGCCTCCTTGTTGGCGGGCCCATTGATCGGCCAGCAGGATCAGCGCCATGCTGTCGGCCCCACCGGAAACGGCGATCGCAATATGCGGCGATGCTTCGAACGGGCCCAATGCCGCCATGCAATGGACGAAGGCGGCGCAAATATCGTCAACCGGGGCCATGGCTTACTTGCAGCCGTTCTTGCGCCGCTCGGATTTGACCTTGGAAAGAATGATCGGCGACGCTTTGGGGAAATCGGCGCTCAGTTTATCGAAGCTGGCGCAGGCCTGAACCTTCTTGTCCAGGTTACCCAGCGACATGCCCAGCTTGAGCAGAGTGCCGGGGGCTTTGGCTCCTTTGCTATCGGCCTGATAGGCGGCCAGGAAGATTTCCGCCGCCTTGACGTATTGCCCCCGCACGTAATAGGTCTCGCCCAGCCAATAGCGGGCGTTGCCAACCAGCGGATCATCGCCATGCCGGTCAACGAATTCCGTGAACGCCGCTTCCGCCCGCTCGTATTCGGCTTTTTGCAGAAGTGAAAACGCGTAGGAATATTTCTCTTTCGGACTGCCCTTGGGCAACACCGAGACCGGTTTCGCCGGTACCGGAGACACCGCGATGGCAGCCACCGGACCGCCGGCCCCGGCAGGGGGGGCCGCGTTCATATCCGATCCGGTCAGCGTGCCGAGAACGCCAGCAGGGGTCGCGCCGGGAACCACTTGCTGGACTCCGGTCGGCGTCGTCGCGGCATTGATCCGGGAGGCCGACCCGGCCGACCCCACCGGGCGGCTTTCCAGGGCACTGAGCCGATAATCGATATCGGCGACCAGTTTTTCCAGGCGCTGGTTAATTTGCTGGATTGTATAGGTCATCTCTTCGACCTTGCCCGTACCGGCCCGCAATTCCTGTTCCAATTCACCCAGGCGGGCATCCAGACGAGCCAGGCCGGTCGAATTGGAGGGGGCCGCCTGGATACTTCCCGAGACCAGCGCCGGGGTGCCGCCGCTACCCTTGCGGGCAAGGGCGATATTCAGGGTCCGGATATCCCGTTCGAGCCGTTGCAGACGGTCAAGCATGGGTTGCAAATCCCGGCTTTGAGCGACCGCCACAGATGGCTCGACCAGGGCGAAAATAAGGCCCAACAGGCCGAATGCGAGAACTTTCCGGGTCATGTCCTTGGTTCTTGGTTTTTCAAAGAGCGCCATTATAGTTTGCATTTCGGGCAATATTAGGGCCGAAAAGAGATAAGGCGCCGGTCAAAATGACAAGCGCCTTATCTGACTTCAATAAAGTGAGCCGAAACAGGTTAGCTGCCGGCACCACTGACCATGGTTACCGAGCGGCGGTTTTGCGCCCAGGCGGCCTCGTTGGAGCCCAAGGCAACCGGCCGTTCCTTGCCATAGGATATGGTCCGGATGCGGCTCGCCGAAACGCCCAGCCCGGTCAGATAATCCTTGACTGAATTGGCCCGGCGTTCGCCCAGCGCCAGGTTGTATTCCCGGGTGCCGCGTTCATCGGCATGACCTTCAAGGGCGACTGAAAGATGCGGATACTTGTTCAGCCAGACGGCCTGCTTTTCAAGGATGCCGCGAGATTCCGAATTGAGCGCATATTTGTCAAAACCGAAGAACACGCGATCACCAACATTAACCACCAGGTCTTCCTGGGTGCCCATCATGGTGCCCGTGGTTTCCGCCGCAATGGCTATTTTTTTCTTGCCGCCGGATGGATAGCTTCCCGTTGCGTAAACACCGCCATCATCATCGCCGTCACCATCGGAAGAGGCACTGCCCTGGGGCGCGGTTTCACAGGCGCTGACCAAAAGAACGGCCGCAAAAAGGCTTAAAATCTTGAAACGCATATAAATTCTCCCTCGCCGGAGTTATCGTTCTTGCCCATACCGCCCGACAGGAAACGATCAAAGGCCAGCCACATAAAAAATGATATTTGACACTATAACTCTTTGTCTTAAAGAGTAAAAACACCAATTCCAAGGCTTTTTTTCATAACCTCTTCTGCATTGCACAAATACTACGATTACCCATCTAAGGAATCAAGGGCGACCATGCCGGATCAGAGGCATCGAGAGGGGTGATGACCTGTCGTTCGTTCTGACCGGTCAGGTCGATGGAATAGAGTTTGGAACGACCGCCGCTGCCGTCTTCCTTGGAAGGCTGCTGCCGATAAAACATCAGCACCCGCCCGTTCGGCGCCCAGGTCGGCGCTTCGACCAGGAAATCTTCGGCCAGCAGCCGCTCGCCACTGCCGTCCGGGCGCATGACGCCGATGTAAAACCGACCGCCGGTAAACTTGGTAAAGGCGATCAGATCACCCCGTGGGGACCACACGGGCGTCGCATAGCGCCCCTTGCCATGACTGATTCTCCTGACGTTTCGGCCATTGGAATTCATCACATAAAGCTGCTGATTACCGCCCCGGTCCGAGTTAAACGTGATCGATTTGCCATCGGGCGAATAACTGGGTGAGGTATCAATGGCCGAATGATTGGTCAGCCGCTTGGCCACGCGGGTGCGCAAATCCATGGTGTAGATTTCCGAATTGCCATCCTTGGCCATGCTCATGATGATCGATTTGCCATCCGGGGAAAAGCGCGGCGCAAAGGTCATGCCGGGAAAATCACCAAGAATCTCCTGCTTGCCGGAATCGATATCGAAGATATAAACCCTGGGCAGGTTTCCGTAGTACGAAAGGTAGGTGATTTCCTGCAATTTTGGCGAAAACCGGGGGGTCAGCACCAGCGAGCTGCCATCGGTCAGGAATTCATGATTTTCACCATCCTGATCCATGATCGCCAGGCGCTTGATGCGGGCGTTCTTGGCTCCGGTTTCGGCGATGTAGACAATTCGGGTGTCGAAATAGCCGCTTTCACCGGTCAGCCGCTTGTAGATGGCGTCGGCGACAATATGGGCGACCCGCCGCCAGTTACCCGGCACGGTGAAATAGGCCAGGCCGACCATCTGCTTTTCGGCAAACACATCCCACAGCCGAAATTCGACCCGCAGGCGGCCATCGGCAACGATTTCCGCCCGTCCCTGAACCAGCGCCTGGGCGTTGATCAGGCGCCAGTCGCCAAACCGGGGCAGGCCGCCAAGGGCCGCCGCTTTTTGAATAAACGCCCTGGAATCCAGCGGCCTGAACAACCCGGACCGTTCCAGATCATTCGAAATAACCCTGGAAATTCCGCGACCGAATTCTTTCGCCTTTTGACTGTCGCCCTGGAAATCCGTAATGGCGATGGGCGTCGCCTCAACCGTGCCCCGCGTAATGTCGATGCGCAGCTCGGCCATCGCGGGCCGCAGGGATACGAACAACAGGGCGGCTACGAGGAAGAATTGAGTTCGTTTCTCCATTGTTAAAAGTATCATCCTCCGAACATCTCCTTGGGATTGAATATCAGTGTCATGGTTTTCCAGCGATTATATTTATTCCGTGGCAACTGAAATGGTTGGCAACGCATAACCGCACGTATAGCGCTTTCGGCCATGGTGCGCAGAAATGGGTCGGCGTCCAGACCTTTATTGTTGACCGTGGCTTTGAGCACGGTACCGTCCGGGTTCATGTTAATGGCAATTTCAATGTTGATGTTTTCTGCATTCTTGGCCCCGGCAGGCACGTTCCAGCACTTGCCTATTTGTTGCCGCACCAGATCAATCTCGCTGATCGACACGGGGCTGGAGGCATCAAACGTGCGCTTTTTCGAGACCAGGACTTTGGCGATTTGCTGCTCGAAAGTTTCCTCCGGCGTTTTTTTCTTCTTCTTTTTTTTCTTCGTACCTTTCTTTTTATTTGTCTCCGGCATTTTATAAGGTTTAGGCTGATTTAGAAAATAATTATTTTTTCTGTTAACATCCGGAATAGCCGGTACACCTAACCTTATACTGCCTATTTTCTTTTGGGGAAGAAAAGTAATCTTAAAAGATATTTCTTTCTTTCCGTCTTTCCAGACTTTTGCAGTCCTGTATACTGTATCGATAGTACCGCTTTCAAAGGTTACCCTTAAATAAACAGGGACCGGGATACTACCTATTCTTTCTACGGTCACTATCGCTTTACTACTATCAATCTTAACGGATTTTATTCCAAGATCAGGATAACCGGGCTCAAAGAACCACGATTTCCAATACCAATCCAGATTTTCATTAGTGACATTATTGAAAGTAAAGAATAAATCATACGGAATGGGATGTTTACCATGCCACCTTTGAATAAATGTATCAAGTACTTTCTTAAATAATTTATTACCAAGCATGTTCCGTAAAAACAAAAATGCTTCACCGGCTCTTAAATAAGAAGCAAGCCCGAATGATCCACCTCTTAACAACTCGGAAGGAATCATGACGGGCATTTCCATTTCATCACCGGCATAATATTCATAAGCTTTTGCATCCCATATCCTAGGATCAACATGTCCAAAATAAAACTGAAAATCAGCAGGTAAAGAAGTAGCCCATCCTTCATCCATCCACGCATATTTTTGTTCATTCACGCCCACATAAAACGGAAAGTATGTATGTACAATTTCACGGGAAGTGACCATTATTGCCCCGTTATTGCCGGGTGTATCATAATCATTTACAATCATCGGATACGCCATCCCTGTTTTTCTGGCACCGTTAAATATCGTCATTGTCGGATACGGGAAAGGTATGCCGGGAATTTTTATTGAAAAATAATCGACCGATTGCATAGCTATTAAACATACTTCTTGAAAGGTCTTGACAGTTTCAGGATAAGCTGTTTCTACAAGCGTTCTTCTTCCCGAAGAACTATCTACAATAACACTGCCTGCATCCCACAGATAGTGATTGCTGATTGCAAATGCAAAATCAGTAACATTTTTCGCTTTGAATTTCCAAGTATTTCTTTCTTTATCTACTGTTATATCTTTTTTCTTCAAATCATCGGCTGTGATTATATGAATAACTGAATCCGACTGTTTAGCCTTCTCTAATAATCTCTAATATTTATTGTTAAGCACACTATCCGGATTTTGTAAAACACCGGTTGCCCAAACAATAAAATTTTTAGGTACTTGAATACTTACTTCAAAATTACCATAATTATTATAAAATTCCTGTTGTGCTGTATATGCAAATGTATCCCATCCGTCTATATCATCGTAAACCGAAATTTGCGGATACCAATAACCTACAAAGAATGACGTGGAATCTTTTGCGCCCATTCTTATGTCTGTCTTAAAGGGCAATTTAAAACTCCATTTAAATTGAATATGCATAGTATCTTTTGGAAAAAACGGCTTTTTAAGGCGTACGAATAAATTAGTACCTTTGCGTAAAATTTCCCGACTATTACTTGATAAATCAACTTTGTTACTATCAATAATCATTTCATATATTTTTACACCATCGGTTAAATCCGAGCTATCAATAGGTATATCGCGAATGTTGCCCTTTTTATAAAGGTTTTGATATAGCCTGAAAACCAAACTTTTTAAAGTGTTGGGACTTTCATTAAAAAAGGTAATGATCTCATGTCCTGTTACTATTCTCGACGGAGGATCTAATTTTACATCTATTTTATAATCGGCACGGTTTTGCCAATATTTTGAGCCCGGCGCTCCATTATATGCCCGTGTACTGTCATGATAGGCTTTTAAGATGTTTCTGGGAATGTATAAAGAGGTATCTTGTGAAAAACTTTTTTGGCTACATGTAATCCACAAAATCACAATAAGGGAGAAAAAGAAAAAGGATTTATAATTCATAGTTTACCCTATTTTAATTAGATAAAAGACCTTTGCTATTGAAGTTTTAATAAAAAGAATGTCTGAAAATAGTATGATAATCATTATTTAACAAGGTAATTTGAATAAAAAATCAGCTTCAATTATAATTGTGAAAAATTTTTACGATTTATCGGTACTTGTTTTTTAGCTTATCAATGGGTCATTTAACAATATTTACAAAATATGAGCACAAATTTATTTTTCATAGTTAATGAGAAACCTTCCGCTTAGGGGGTGGAATAGAATAACTTTAGGGAGTTGGATAGAACAACTTATCCCACC